>CAYQSL010000064.1:0-7951 GCA_964420165.1 uncultured Gammaproteobacteria bacterium
GGATCTATCTCATTATCGCCATTATCGCAAATAAAATCAATCCAGAAAATATCGCTGATAAATTAGTAGTATGCATTGTTTTTTGTTTACTTTTCACACCGATTCTTGAAATGTTTAACCCTAACTCTTCAAGCTATTTCTATAGAGTTTTATCAGCATCATTAATTAATGTGATTTCAGTTATACCAATGTATTTCTTGGTAAACTTTTTATTCTCGAAAACTAATACACTTAGATTTTCATACGATTAATTTATGACTAGTGCTACGCAAAACAAACTTATTGAATCTCTGTCTTCATCTTGGTTTGAAGCGATTGGTAATGAATTTGAACAGCCCTACATGCAAAAATTGCGTGAATTTTTAGCTGACGAAATTAAACGCTATAAAGTTTATCCGCCGAGCCCTGATACTTTCAATGCATTTAAATATTGCCCACTCGATAAAGTAGAAGTAGTGATTCTAGGACAAGATCCCTATCACAATGAAGGTCAAGCACATGGCATGTGCTTTTCAGTTCAAGCAGGTATTGATAGACCGCCTTCACTGATTAATATATTCAAAGAATTAAAAGCAGATCTGGGGATTCCAATTTCCCAAAGTGGTGATTTAAGTAACTGGGCTAAGCAAGGCGTCTTCTTGCTTAACACTTGTCTATCTGTACGTGCTCATCAAGCTGGCTCTCATTTCAATCAAGGTTGGGAGAAATTCACAGATAAAGTAATTGAAACTATCAATAAAGAGTGTGACTCAATTGTTTTCATGCTTTGGGGAGCACCAGCTCGCGCTAAAAAAGGCATGATCGATGAATCTAAACATCTGGTTCTAGAAGCTCCACATCCATCACCGCTTTCAGCCCATAGAGGTTTTCTTGGTTGTAAACATTTCAGCAAAGCCAATGAATATCTGGTTTCTAAAGGCAAGAAGCCCATTGATTGGGCTTTGGATTAAAATTTCTATTTAACTTTGCATCGCACTAAAAGCTTGCCAAAACGCTCGCATATGCTTACTGTTAGTTGGGGCCTGCTCTTCAGTTTTAACTGGCTCATATTCAACAAGTGAAAGCCAATTCGCATCGGGCTTTAGAGTCTTACCTTCACCATCTGTCGTATTACCAATAACTAGTCGCCCTTGCTTAGGCAAATTATGAATTTCAATTCTAGTATTTGAAAAACGCATAGACCAAGGTTCATTTAGACTTAAAGAAATATTTGTATTATGACGCAAATTATTTGCTTGATTATTCTGTCGGAGTAAATGAGTATGATTACCTGTATTAAAAATTCTTATTGCTTGATCAGCACGATTAATAGATATTTTTAAATCTCTGGAAGATATTTGTTTATTAACAATATTTATATCTACAGCTTGTGATGTCCTATATCTTCTATTTGGATCTTGATTACCTAGGACAATTTCTTTTGCAGACTGAGGATTAAAATCTGATCTAGTGGTAATTGCACCTAAAAACCCTTTCTCTCTTTCAAGCCTTGTTGTTTCCAAGGCCTTCCCTCTATTAGTAATATAAAAATTTTCGCCTTCAAGAATTGGTTGCATAATGAATCACCTATATAAAGCAATCTAAAATCTTATTTTAATAGCGTTTTTTCAAAGCCTCTCAAAGTTAGCCATATTTTAAGCTATTTAATTTTGCACATATAATAGAAACATGGATTTTACTTATACCGAAGACCAAAAAATGCTCCAGAAAATGGTGCGGGATATTGCAACTAAAGAATTTAAAGAGCGCGCGAAAGAAATCGATAAAACTCATCGCTTCCCTCACGAGAATGTAGAGATGCTTGCTGAAGCTGGACTTATGGGTCTGACCCTTGATCCAGAATATGGCGGTGGCGGTATGGATTATATTTGTTACTCACTTGCAATGGAAGAACTTTCTGCGGTCTGCGCAGCAACAGGTACTATCTTCTCTGCACATTTATCACTCTGTGGAATGCCAATCAATGACTGGGGCACGCCTGAACAAAAAGATAAATTTTTAAGACCTCTTTGCGCTGGAACTAAACTAGGTGCCTTTGCACTTTCAGAACCTGGTAATGGTTCCGATGCTGCAGGCATGCGCACTGAAGCGAAAGAAGATGGTGATGATTATATTCTCAATGGTTCTAAAGCTTGGATCAGCAACGGTGAAAAAGCTGATATCTACTTGGTTCTAGCACAGACAGATAGAGCTGCAAAACACAAAGGCGTTACTGCTTTTCTGGTAGAAAAAGGCACTCCCGGATTTAGTTTTGGTAAGCCAGAAGATAAATTAGGTATCAGAGCTAGCTCTACTACACAATTACATTTTGATAATTGCCGCGTGCCTAAAGCTAATATACTTAGCAAACCTGGTGATGGTTTTAAAATTGCCATGAAGACTCTTGATGGCGGGCGTATCGGTATGGCATCTCAAGCTATAGGTATTGCGCGCGCTGCTTTTGAAGAATCTATTCACTACGCTAATGTGCGTGAAGCTTTCGGACAAAAGATTCTAGAGTTCCAAGCAATTCAATTCAAGCTTGCTGATATGTCTACTGATATAGAAGCTGCTCGCTTACTGACTTATGCTGCAGCAGTTGCGCATGACAAAGGTGAACCTTTTACTCGTAAAGCTGCTCAAGCAAAGGTCTTTGCTTCTGAGATGGCAATGAAACACACTGTACAAGCGATTCAAATTCATGGTGGTTATGGTTACACCACAGAATATAACGTCGAGCGTTATATGCGTGATGCCAAAATCACTGAGATTTATGAAGGTACTTCAGAAATCCAAAGAATAGTAATTGCTAAAGCCTTACAAAAAGAAATTCTCGGTTAACGAGAACTAGCTTCTTTTAGTAGTTCCCAAAAGTAACTTGCAGCAGGTCCATGTGCTTGAGATTTTAATCTCATCAAATATAGATTAATGTAGCTAATATTTTTGCAAGGTATTTTAACTAAAGTACCTGAGTCTAATGCTTTCTTAATAAGATCTTTAGGCATAAAACCCCATCCTAGACCTGCAAGCAATAATTTCTTCTTAAGTCCATAATCCATCACATGCCAAGTATTTGGATGTTCGATTACACCACTGAGTGTAGCCTCTGCAGTCAGAGCACGCTCCCCTACAACAATCTCAGTCATGGAATTTAATAACCTTTCATCAAAACCACTTTGTGTCGTAGGATGAGATGGATCAGCTACAGGCATAAATTCAATAGTGCTAAAGAATTCTTTATCCAAGTCTCCCTTATCGCGATAATCACTAGCTACTATGATATCGGCATTATCACCCAAGAGTTTATTGATGGGCACATCAAAAGATTCAAAGCTAATCTCCAACTGAGTTTGCGGATACTTCTCTTTAAAACTCTTTAAGATATTTTTTAAAACTAGAGTAGGAAATATAACCGAAAAAACCACAGTAATTTTAGCTTCAACACCTTTATTAATGTAGCCAGCCATATCAACTAGCTCATGATGCATACTAAGAATATTTTTGGCTTTATTATAAATTAGTTCACCTGCATTTGTGAGCTTAGGCTTATAAGTACTACGGTCAAAGAGTTCTATACTTAAATCTTTTTCAATATTTTTAATTGCATAACTAACAGAGGATTGAGATTTATGTAATTTCTCAGCAGCAGCACGAAAGCTACCAAGCTCCATAATAGTTACCAATGCTTCTAATTCTTCTATACTAATACTCATATCTCTTCGCTCTGAAACACTTACTATAAGCCTATCGCATAATTACGCAGCTTGAATATATCTATCTTCCTCTTTAAAGTTACGTACAACCCTAGATAGAAATTGAGATGCATTCTTCGCCATAAATTCTTCTCTATTGCTTGGTTTAGCAACACTAATAGTGTGTTCGTAATCATCTTTGCCATGTTTATGTAATGCTTCGATAGTTCCGTCAGGATGTTTGAAACTTAGTGTTTGCTTATCACCATTCTCTTCCCATGATAAGCCTGTTTGCACAAATTTCATAAATCTTTCAATCGTAGATTTAGCTTTATCGATTACCTGTCCTATGAAACCCAATTCTGGCTTAGCTTGTATAGCTTTATCTGCCAATACTTTTAAAGCATCAAGTTGCTCTATCGTCCAAGGTGCATTAGTTCCAAGTAAATTACTATTTACATCTTTAAGATCTTGAAACTTAGATACTTCTATAGCAATTTTTGCTATACCATCTTGAGCTTGATCAAGACGATCATAAGTAGTATGTAGTAATGCTTCATCATCAGGATCAGGGTACATAAATTCTCCTTGAGCATTAGCAAAAGGTGTACTTAGATGCAAAGTTAATCCTTTCTTCTCTCTAACTTCATTTATAGTTCCTACAAAAATATTGCTGTATCCTTTTTGTGGACCATTATGCGCAAAAGTAGACCAGAATTGACTTGTAAATTCTTCTTTAGTCATTTCTCCTGCATTATAGTCCTTGATTAAAAGAATTAATCCTTCTAACTCATGATAGAAGCCTAGTAACTTAGGTTCATCTTTAAATTGTTTGCGAACTTCATCCATACTCAATTTTGGATTAAACATTGCACTACGCTCAGCACCAAATTTTGATGCTAATAATTCTTTGATTAAAGCAGCAGATTTATTATTAGCGTTAGTTTGCAAAGTAGTAATGAGTAAATTAGAATCTGGGCTCTCTATCGTTAGTAATTCCTTTCCGTCATCGGTTTTGCCATAATCAGAAATTAAAACTCCAGCACTCATATTCTTGAGATTTAATCTAGCTCTTTCAATATCTTGAGTATGCTGATTTAAATTTTCTAAAACTCTTAGTTGATGTCTTGAGTTTTGTTGACTTGGACTTTCCTTAAGAGCATCCGATTTAATAGTATTAGCATATTGTCCTATTTGTGATGTGTATGTCATTTCCATCTCCTTTTAGATCAGATTTGATCTAGTTGCTCGAACACGAAACTAATATTAAGCTAGATTTTGATTTAATTCAGACTGAAGACAGCAAAATATTGATCTAGTAATTAGATCAATATCATATCCTAAGTCTCCAAAGGATAATATCGTTTAACCTCCTTACAAACTAAATTTTGCTAAATAGAACTTGAGTATTTTCAGTTCGGGGAACCTTTCATTGAAAATCAAAAACTTAGTAATAAGGAATCGGGTAAAAAAATTGAGATTAGAATCTTTGTCCCTAACATAGAATAAAATTAAAACTGCATGGATCACATTGCTCTTAACCATCAACCAAGCAATCCAGTAGGAATTCTTTACAATTCCAAACAAAGTGTTGGAGGTATTCGTTATTACATTCCAAAAGAAAAAATAGAAAACAAAAAGGTCACCATCAAAAAAGAAGATGGCAAAACCAAAGTTGAAGTAAATTTAAACCCTAAAAAGAAAGAAGAAGTAAGTTCAAACGAGCTACCTCTATTAGTTGCAGAAAGTTTAGATACTACTAAAAAAATAGAACCAAGCCCTGAAGTAGCAAGTCAACCAAAGCTAGAAGCTAGTCCCGTACAAGAAGCTATCGCACAGAAAAAGATTCAAGATGAAAATGAATTAATTGAACAAGAGTTGATTGCCATCAACTTAGCTATTCTTCCTAAACCAGAATATTTTGATAGACAAAAAGATTTAATTCATGAAAGAGCAGTTAAACTCCTGGGTCCAATGAAATCAATGCCTGAATATGCAAAACCAAATCTGCAAGCAAGAGCTCCAAGACCAGTACGCAGATATGATGGAGACTATATAATTGATATACAAGGTCAGCAAGTCAGCTTTTCAGATTTTGGCATCTCAAGAGTAGAGATCGATGAAGATGATAGAGACTGGCTTAGAAGAGCCCAAAACTATTTCGTTAGTGCCCGTGAAAACAATATAAAAATAGGCAGCGCACAAGATTACACTTCAATGGAAATTCTTGAAGGGCTTTGGGCAACAGCCGTAAATGTGGGCGTAGAACCAAAAAGATTTATCGTACAACTTTATAACGAATCTAGATTCAATCCTTATGTCGTAGGTAGTGCTGGAGAGCGTGGTATTGGACAATTCTTGCGCTCTACTTCTGATTACCTTGGTTACGAGTGGGACAAGATGGCAAGTGGCATAGAAACCTTTGCCTATCAAGCTAAAGCATCTGCAGAGTATGTCAAGAAAGTAGGTGAGGTTTCTTATAATGGTCGCGGACCAATGGCACGCGCTTACAAAGAACGCATCTCTGGCAGGTTATCAATGATCAATAGCCATTCTAAAGAATGTGTGATGAAGAATCTTAATCACTGCGATACCTAGATAGTACAAAAAATATTTAATCGTTCAGACCCGCTCAGTCCGTGCGGTCTCGGGTATTTAATTTTACCCTCATCCGTACTCCCTCACTGTGCGTCGCTACGCTTTGCAAAGTCTTCACTTACTTAAATATTTTTATACTATCTATTTTGAATTTTTATACTAATTCAACTTGCTTAACCTTAGCAACCACCTTACGCGCGATTTCCATGAAAGCCTTAGAAATAGAATGTTCTGGTTCAACTGCAGTAATAGGTCTGCCTTCATCGCCACCAGTTCTAACTTTAAGCTCAATTGGAATAGCTCCCAAGTAGTCGATATTTAAAGCTTTTGCAGCTTTCTCTGCACCACCATGCGAGAAAATCTCACTGCGTTCATGACAGTGAGGGCATTCAAAGAAACTCATATTCTCGATTAAACCAAGAATAGGCACGCTCATTTTTTGGAACATCGCAAGACCTTTCTTAGCATCTAATAAAGCAACATCTTGTGGCGTGCTAATGATCACCGTACCGCTTAAAGGCACTGCCTGACATAAAGTCAATTGAGCATCACTAGTTCCAGGTGGAAGATCTACAACTAAGTAATCAAGCTCACCCCATTCAACCTCACGTAAAAATTGTTTGATCACACCATCAAGCATTGGACCACGCCAAATAGTTGGTTTGTCTTCATCTACTAAAGTACCCATGGATATAAGTTTGATGCCATGTGCATCAAGAGACTGTACTTTACGATCTTCAGTTACATGAGGCTTCTCAGTTGTACCAAGCATCAAATGCACATTAGGACCAGTTACATCGGCATCAAGAACGCCAACTTTATAACCAAGTCTAGAAAGCGATATAGCAAGATTTACTGAGCAAGTAGTTTTACCAACTCCACCCTTACCACTGTTAACCGCAATAATATGCTTGATACCTGGGATTGGCATCTTAGGTGTAATAGTTCCACGGCTTGCAGTACCACCGATAGGACGATGACCTTCAGCAGGCTTAAGAGTTGTATAAACGTCTAGCTCATCAAAGCCAGCTTTTTTTAATTTCGTTTCAAGATCTTTGATTAACTTAGTTTTTAATTCTGTATCAGATGGATTTTCCATCATCAAATTAAAAACAACTTTCTTTCCATTGTTTTGCAGGGAAACATCCTTGTAAAAACCAGGACTCAAGGTTGAGGCAATAATTTCTGTAGCAATCTCTATGTTAGGCATAGAGCTAATTGTAGCCTAATCTCTTTTAAATAATGAATATTCTGTTTCAAGAACCTGAATATATAAAAGTTTAATTTCTTCAACCCAGCTTTCCATAGTAATTTCATGACCTAGTCCGGTACAGAACTCGTAAGCTTTATCCCAGGTAGCCATAGGACTAGATTTTTTATCTGCAAAAGTATTGTTTATATATTCCGCAAACTTAAGCAATGAAGCGATTTTACGATTTTGAAGTTTAACTGTTGGATTAGCTTGATTTCTTACAATATCAATTAAATTTTCAGGTAGATCCCAGCTTTCAAGCATATTTGCCCCAAGCTCTCCGAAAGTAAATCCCATAAGAACTAGAGCCGAACTATTTTCATCAGAGCCCATTGCTGACATTTTGCGAATTTCCTTAGTTGATCTTGGATCCCTCATAGCAAGTACTGTTTGACCAAGATTCAGATACAAACCTGCAAAGAAAACTAAA
>CAYQSL010000065.1:0-7529 GCA_964420165.1 uncultured Gammaproteobacteria bacterium
GAGAGTTTTACTTCTTCTTTATTGTCTTTCTTAGGCTCTTGGTCTTGTTTCTTCTCTTGATGTTGATTGAGTTTTTCTTGAACCTTTTTCTTTATATCTTCTCTTTTCTCATCTTCATAGAAGCTATATTTGTTCTGCTCGATCATCTTTGCAGATAATAAGTTGAGCATTGCCTGTAAAGTTGCACCGTCAGCCTTAGTTAAAGCTATAGCAAGTGAGTCAGTATTGAGGGATATATCAGCTAAAGTTTCTGAATCTGAGCTTTGTTTAAGTATCTGTAAGGCTCTTAGCTTCTGGAGTTTACGCTCTTTAGTACTTAATGGCTGATAAGCCTCCAAAGCCTTGGCAGAATTAGCCGAATTAAAAGCTTTAAGGATTTCGATATTAGCTTGCGCTAAGTTTTGAAAATTGACGTTGATAGCCACTGTCCTTAATCTAATGACAGTTCTTAACTTTGTAAAGGGATTTTAAGCTTGCTTTAACAGAAATAAAATTAATCTAGCAGCACTTGAAATTTTTTTAATATGGGGAACTTTTTTGGAGACAGTCTGGAAAGTAAAATTACGCTGCAGTTTGTTTCGCAGGAGCCGGTGGTTTTTGTTTGGATGAATCATCGGTGGCAGCCAATGCCGTCATTACTAAACTACCTATGACACCCCAAGCTCCAGATACCCCAAGAAGCGAACTGAAAATATATCCGATGACTCCAGAACCAAGCAGACCTGGAAGAAAATTTCCAAGTTGATTGAAAATTTGATCTAAATCGATTTCCGAATTTAATTTATTGCCAACTCCTACAGCGTATTTAGCAAAAGCTTTTTCTTTATTAGTCATCTTTGCGAAGTCTCTTTCTAATTGTGCTTTTGCGGCAGCTACGTTTTTTGTCTGTTTAACTGTAGAAATATATTTGGAAAGAAGAGAACTTATTGCTTTAGTATTGATGTCTTTAAGATCAGTTCCCTCCGCGAAATTAAATTCACCTTGATAATTTACAATTAAATCTCCCAGACCCGCTTTCGCAGCAGTTTTGGCATTTAGGAAAATACCCGCTGTAGTCATCTCTGCAGATGTTTCAGCTAAACCTTTTTTAGTTAAACCTCTGGCTTTACCTTCGGTCTCTAATTCTTTAGCTAAATCTTGTGGACTGTAATTTGGTTTGGTTTTTTCCAGTTTGGCAATTACTGTTTCAAAAACAGCTTCAAAAATTGTCATTTGATTCCCATCAGTATCAGAACCTTCAGGTAGATTAATTCCATCTAGGGCTTGTTGAATTTGTACGAGCGTTTCTGGATTTTTAGTAATTTTTTCCGTTAATTTATTTGCTGCATGATTAACGAAAGCAGCTCCAAGTTCAGAGTCGAGATCTTTATTAATTTCAGTAGCTTTATCTCCACCTAATACATCGCTAACTTGTTTTTTGATTAATTGAATCATTTCTGCTGCTGCAAAGGTACTAACATTGCCCGTTTTATCCTGAATTGGTAAGAAGCCATGATATTTATTAAAAGCTTTACCAAGATAGTCGATAAGTTGCTTTGCAACAATTGGAACCTCAATATTTGCTTTATCAGTATCTGCTCCAATAAATAAATTTACAATGTCTCGGGCTCTTTGTGATTGTAGTGAAATAGTGCTCATGTCTAATATCCAATAAGGCTTATAAGTACAAAGCTAATGGTCTTAATGATTTGATAAAGAATTATGCTCCTGTAGCTTTTACAGGGGCTGGTGCTACTTTCTTGTCATTCATTGCATGTGCCATAGCACGACTAGCAACGATGTTACCGGTGCTTTGAGCGAAGCTTGCCGCAGTACTGCCTATGAACGGAATATAGTGAAGCAAGTTTGAGCAAAAGCCAATTACGGCTTGTAGAGCCATGTATGGAACTGATTCCATTAGCTCTTGAGCAATATTATCAAGGAAGCCTTTTGATTCATTATTGGCTTTTTCGTCACCTTCTTTATGATGAGCTTTGATGGCTTTGATAATTTCCTTCATTGCTGAAGGTGGTAAACCTAATTTAGCTAACTCACTACTGTAAAAACTTTCAAGTGAAAATTCTGAATTCATTTTCATTGATTCCTTGCCTTTAAGTATGATGTTCTCAATTTTGGAATTATTGTTCTTGAAGATTTCAGCCATTTTGACTGGATCTGAAGGCTCATCATTACCGAGTTTAGACAATTTGTTGGCAACTTGAAGGAAAGCATTAATTTCTCGGTCAGAGGAAGTTTTTTGAACAACGGTGAGTCCTGGGTTGCATAAAGTTAAATCTTTAATTGTGCCAAGGTGTTTCTGTAATGCTAGAAAATCTTCTTTGCTTAATTTAGGTAAGGTTTCTTGGAAAAACTTTGTAATATCAGCCTCTTGCTCAAGTCCTTCTTTGAATTCAGTAATAGAGATTGATTCTTTTGATGGTGTATGTTCACTCATCATGCCTACCAGCTTTAATGAGCTCTCTATAAGTTCTTTGTGATTAGCATGAGGTAATTTCCCAATTGCTTGATTGAAAATTTCTTGGCTTTCATGAAATTGAGTGTCAATGATTTCTTGGCTTAATTCGTCTAATGCAGCATCTAGTTTATTCTTAACATCTGAAGCTCCTAAATCTACTTCACTCTTATCGCCAGAAATTAAATTTTGAACTGCTAAATAATTTCTTGCATAATTACTTAAAACAGGTTTTTGCTCTTCTGTTAAAAGAGTTCCTTTACCCTCACCATCAGTAATAAATAAAGCGTCTATCCAATCAGCAAGTGAAGAATTTAGTTCCCCTACTGTTGCTTTGCGGCCAACAATAGCGCCTATTAGACCTTGTTTTGTAGTTATTGTTGGTGGGAGAGCCATTTGCATAAAACTAGTACTCAATGGTACAAACGCTTGGAATTGGGATTTTTGATACTAAGTTAAGCTGGAATTAACGAATCAGGCAAATAACCTTTTTCCTCACTTGGAAGTGCAGCAAGTTCTTTCATGGCTACTAAGATTTCTCTTGCCATGTTTTTTAATTCAGGTAATGAATTAGGATCGTCATTAATAAGATGGCTCAATTTAGTACCTATATTAAACATCTCTGAGTATGGTTTGGATGTTATTTTTTTTGCTAAGAAGGTAAAGACGCTGAATGCTCCAGAAGGCAGTGATAACCAGGATAAGAAGAAATTATTTTCAGCTAAGTTATGACGCATTTTCAACAATTTTTTATTAGGTTTATTCTGAGCTACTGCTTTTGCATAATCATTGACTGATTCTTTGAAATTTGACTTTAAAAGATGGTGGAGACAAAAAACTATTAACCCTACTATTGGTATGGTTTGTGAGTTGAAATTACTTAAATTATTTAATTGTTTTAATAAATGTGTTCCTTCTGTTTTTTCTTGGTCAGCATTGAGATTTTCTTTTTCATTTGCTACTTTCAATAATGCTTTTTTAACACTATCTACAGAAGTTTTGAACACTCCAAGGCTGATTGCATGATTTATATCTATTAATTCATCTGAAGATTTTTGCAAGACTTTTAGAAATTCCTGAGCCATTTCTCTTAATGCGTCATTAGTGCCTGAAGGAGTCTTCAAATATAATTCTGATAACTCTTGCATCTTTGTGAGGATAAGTGCTTTTTTCAATAATGCAAAAACGGCATTGATAGTAAATCCTAGTGAGGCAGCACTTAAGCCTGGATCAACTATTCTGTTATAAATATCAGAACTACTTCCTGTTTCAATTACTGCACCTTTGTTAGCCACTTCTATAGCGCGTCTGCCATTGTTCCATTGCATAAGTGAGGTGCCGGCTCCTCCTGCAAAAGTTGATAAAGGTACTCCGGCTATGAGAAAAAGATCTCTAAGAAAACCTCTTCTTGATGTTTGATCCTCTGTGGGTAAAGATGGAAGCGTTTCTGGTTCAGGCTTAGCTGAACCTGCGGCTATTTGGTCCTTATATCTATTTAGAGATGGAATGCGCCAAAAGCTCATAGGTTTAGATAATACCATGCCCTTTCGGACAGCGAAGCAGATCCTCAGTTTGCGCAGGGGGATTGCTTCATCACTTCGTTCTTCGCAATGACGGTATTTGCCTAGGGCATGTCCACTATCTTGTGCATCTGCGTCCCTAATCGGAAGCGATTTGGATACTGCTTAAGAAGCTCTATAACTATCTTTTTATTAGCTTCAAAGTTAAACCAATCAGGCACAAGAAAAATTGGACATTGATTGTGGTGTTTTTGTAAATTTGGAACTATGCGGTTAATGAGATACTCGACTGCTTCTTCATTCGCAATTACAAATTTCAGTTCATCACAGTTTGCCCAGATTTTCTCATCTTGAATAGAAGAGCTTTTGGAGTAAACTTCCTTAGGACTGAAAGTTATATTTAAAGGTTTTTGTAGATAGTTAGTAAAGTTGTTAGAACTATTTTCTAGTGGAGAATAGTTCTTAAACAAGCTTGGCAAATATTGTCCAGTAGCTGCAGTCTCCACTGAGACTCTAAAATTATTTTTCACAAGTAGTGCTATAAGCGGTTCTAGTTGTTGTTCTGTAGGTTCGCCACCCGTGATTACAACTCTTTTAAGTAATGGATTGATGCTTTCTAATTCTTCAATAATTTCTTCTGGTTCAATTTCAATAGAATTGTTGTCACGCTTAACCCAGGTTTCTTTTTCATCACAGAAAAAACAATGAACATTGCAACCTTGCAACCTAATGAAAAAAGCTGGTAAGCCCATATCCACACCCTCTCCTTGAATAGTTTCAAAGATTTCGGCTTTGCTATCGCAGCTGGTATGAAGAATTAAGCTCATTCGAGAGAAAATTTTACCAGTTTAAAAGGTTTGAACCTCTTAATAAAATATTTAGCTTACGTTAGGACTGCGGCTTAACAATGGATCTGCCACTCCTGCTTCTTTAAATCCCCTTTCCCTTAATAAACAAGCATGGCATTTACCACAGGGAGGGAAAGCTCCATCGTAACAAGTATGAGAGTAACTTAGAGCTTCAAGGCATTCTTTTTCTAAATTACCAAAGCTTTTAATTAATTTCACAGACTCAGCTTTATTTAAATGCATTAAGGGCGTATGGATTACTAAGCCGTGGTCTTCACCGAAAAGACCTTGATTTAAAGCGCGCTCCATATCTTTTATAAATTTTTCTCGGCAATCATAGTAACCACCGAAATCTTCCTCACAGACTCCAATTACTATATTCTGCACTCCATGATGAACTGCAATGTTTGCAGCAATAGTTAGAAATAAAATATTTCTCCCTGGTACGAAGGTTGCTTCTACTCCAGGTTTAAACTCTTTGACACTCTCATATTTCTCAAGCTCTGAATCCTTGTTAACAAGTGGGCTTGAGCTTCTAAGAATCTCTGGAATTTTTACTAAATCAAAATTAACTCCAGCTAGCTCACAAATTTTACGGGCAGATTCAATTTCAATTTTGTGTTTTTGTCCGTAATCAAAAGTTATGGTTTTGATTTTCTCTTGGCGTTGATTTTTATCTACAGAAAATTTATCAAAAGACCAGAACAAACAAGTAGTACTGTCCTGTCCGCCCGACAAGACTATTAGAGCTCTATTTGGATCAAGCTTAGTCATTGAAAGTAAGTTTCTTGTATAAGCCGATATCACCAATCTTTACATCTGGATTGATGGCAATGCCACCGCGTGGCATGAATTTACCAACCACTCTTATGAATTTTGGTTTGATAGCGCTGTCTAAATCGTTTGCAATTTTATTTATTACAAACTCATGAAAAATTCCATGGTTGCGAAAGCTGAAAAGATAGAGTTTGAGTGCTTTTGATTCGATTAATAATTCATCAGGAATATAGCTGATTTGAATTTGTGCAAAATCTGGTTGTGATGTTTTAGGGCATACACAAGTAAACTCATGACAATCTAAGTTCACTATATAGTCATTGCCTTCCCATTGGTTGGGAATTGCTTCCAGCTTAGCTTCATCAGGATTCGTTGGATAATCCATCCTTGATGAGCCTAATAGAGATAAATTTTCTGTGCCTTGGTTTTGCATGGTTAGTTCGTTTTAATAAGCTTAGCAAACTTAGGATCCAAGAGCTTTTTCATCCCATTGAAATCTATGTTGTAGAGAACCTTTTCCCCACTACCTAAGAGTTGTAAGACTTTGCCTTCGCCAAATTTAGCGTGTTTAACACTATCACCAACTTTAAATTCAATCTTAAAGTTGTTATTAACTGCGCGACTTTCAATTTGTTTTTGCTTGAAGCTAGAATTACGCTCGTGATTAAATCTACTTTCATCATAGAAGCTTGCAGCTCCTTTGATGCTAGGTGCCCAGTGGCTAGTATCATCCACGCCATGACTAGTTTCATTTTTCTTAGAGAAGCTAGAACCACGCTCATTAGAATTTGATTGACCATAATAGCCAATCAAAAGATCTCTAGGAGCTTCTTCTAAGAATCTACTTGGTATACAAAATTCAGATTGTCCAAATACTCTTCTGCGGCGTGCATGAGTTAGATAGAGTTTATCCTCTGCTCTGGTTACACCCACATACATTAATCTCCTCTCTTCTTCTAGTTGAGAAGTATCTTTACCATCCAGGGAGCGTTGATGTGGGAATACACCCTCTTCCATACCAGCAAGAAAAACTATTGGAAACTCCAGTCCTTTAGCTGCATGCAAGGTCATTAGAGTCACCACATTGCCACCTTGTTTAGTATTTTCAGCTTCGCTGAGTAAAGAAATCTCAGCAAGGAAGGCTGATAGTGAATTGTCTTCAGAGTTTAATTGGAAATCAGTTGCTACACCAATAAATTCATGAATGTTCTCTATACGTGACTCTGATTCAGCATCAGAGCTTTCTTGTAGCATTTGTACATAACCAGTTTTACGTACTACTTCGTCAATTAAATCTCCAATACCCAGAGATTTTTCTGCAAGGCGCAACTCTTCAATAAGATCAATAAAGCCTTTGATTTTTGCTTTGGTTGGTCCGTTAAGATCAGGAACTTCTTCGATTTCTATAAAAGTTCTATAGAGGCTATAAGAGTGTTTATTACCATACTCTTCAATTTTACTAATTGAAGTTGCCCCAATGCCTCTGCGTGGCTCATTAATAACACGTTTCAGGCTTTGGCTGTCAGAAGGATTGTAAATCACTTTCAGGTAGGAAAGTATGTCTTTAATCTCTTTACGATCGTAGAATCTAAAACCGCCGACTATTACATAAGGAATATTTCTTCTTAGTAAAGCCTCTTCTATTGCACGCGACTGTACGTTGGTGCGATAGAGAGTTGCGAAGTCTTTTAGTTTTCTGCCATCTGCTACTTGTCTTTGGATCTCTGCTGCAATGTACTGAGCTTCTTCTAATTCATCTTGCGCTTCAAAAACAGTAATCTTCTCACCAGTCATCTTGGTTGCAATTAAAGTCTTGTCAATTCTTTCTGAGTTGTTCGTAATGATTGAATTAGCTATGCCTAAAATATTTGCAGTAGATCTATAGTTAGATTCAAGTTTTATTAATTCAGCATTTGGATAATCTTTTTTGAA
>CAYQSL010000066.1:0-7485 GCA_964420165.1 uncultured Gammaproteobacteria bacterium
TCTTCAAGCCCACCATATACAAAAAATACCCCCTGTTAAAGGGGGTATTTTTTTGTATAGGCGGCTTGAAGAGAGTCGGCTACCGAGCCATGCTTTGCATGGTAAGAGTTAACTTTTTTAACTTGCATGAGCAAGCTCATGCACAGCTTCAAGCTTTTTATTAAGTTCAGTTCTTTTTCTTTCGCCCTCTATAAGGCTCAGGATGACGACATCGACATTAATGTATGATTTATATCAGTTAACTAATGCCTCAAGTTTCTATTATCGTCCCAAGTTATAACCGTGCAGAATTTATTCCTGCAACTTTAGACAGCATTCTTGCACAAAGCTTTAAAGACTTCGAGCTTATCTTCGTCGATGATGGCAGTACTGATAACACAGAGGCAATCCTCTTCAAATACACTACGCAAGATTCACGAGTCAAATACATTAAACAAGCTAATAGCGAAAGAGCCGTTGCTAGAACTAATGGCATGAAACAAGCCCAGGGAAACTATTTTGCCTTGGTTGATTCAGATGATATTTGGTATGCAAATAAACTTGAGAAACAAATTGAAGTTCTTGAATCTCAAGCAGAAATAGTTTTTTGTTACGCAGCTGTAAATAGAATTAACTTAGATGGTAAACGCGTTAAAACCGCTCCAAGGCAACATCAAGGACATTCAGGATATATCTACTCAGATTTATTAATAAGAAATTTTATCCCCTCGGTAACACCAGTTTTTAGAAGAGAGATCTTCGATAAAGTTGGCGCGCAAAATACAGAGTTTATACCTTATGAAGATTGGGATTTTTGGTTAAGAATTTCACTGGAAGGTAAATTCTTCCACATCAAAGAATCGCTTGGAGACTACCGTTTACATCCCGGTCAATCAGTCAAGAATGTCAAGGCCGAGCATATTGAGAAAGTTACTCTCGCTGTCTTAGAAAAAAATACTGATATTGCCAATCCGAAATTACTTGAATACTTAACACAGGCAAATTGTTCTATAGATGAATTTTTTGTAACTCGCGATAATGCTTTTAGTGAAGCCCATTTACGAATTGCTTATTGGTATATAGTTGCCGGTAATTTGAGTAAAGCTAACAATCACTTGACACAGGCTAAAGCTCTATCCAAGAAACGAAATAATGACTATAGATGGTGGGGCTTAAAAACAGCTCAAGGACTTAGTTCTATCGCGCCAGAACCCGTAAAAGAAATGCTGGGAGCTTTTCATTAATGTTAGATAAAGTTTGCCGTTTTTTCGTAAGATACTTTACTTTTTTTGGAAATTTATTTCCGCAGTTTTTAATTTGTTGCTTACTTTTTGCTCTTGATTTTCATAAAGGTTTTGATGTATTTGTAATTTGGTTTTGGGGTTATGCAATTAACTTCACTATTAAGAACACCGTGCGCCGCCCGCGCCCACCAAAAGAGAATTGGAGATTATTGACTCATGTAAATGGACTCAGTTTCCCTTCGGGACATTCATTGACTTCCTTAGTACTCTATTGGTCTATTGTGAAATATTTTGCAATCCCTTTACCCTGGGCAATCCCTTTCTATCTGATGCCTTTCTTGCTTGGCTTGACTCGCTTATACTTTCGCGTGCATTATATCTCTGATGTAGTCGCTGGCTGGCTTATAGCCTTTCTGTATATAAGCTTCCTGGGTCCTACAGTAGTAAATTTACATCATAAAGTTTTAGATTATATTCTACATTTCACATAATAATCACTTGTTATAATCACAGACTGACATGTCATCAACTAATAACGATATTTTTCAAAGCCGCAAAAGTATAGAACAAGTAGAAGAAAGCCAAGAGCTTGCTCCTAAATTTGATGAACACGGATTAATTCCGGTAATTACTACTGACCACAAAAGTGGTGAAGTTCTTATGCAAGGTTATATGAACCGTGAAGCTTTAGAAAAAACTATAGCTACAGGACAAGCGCATTACTATAGCCGCTCACGTAAAGTTATTTGGCATAAAGGTGCTACTAGCGGACTCTACCAAAACCTAGTCGAAATGCGCATTGATGATGATCAAGATTGCGTTTGGTTAAGGGTAGAAGTTCTAGGCTCAGGAGCTAGTTGTCATGTGGGATATAGATCTTGTTTCTATCGCACTATTCCTTTTGGCAAAGATTTCACGCCAGGCAAAACTGTTGAATTAAATTTCACTGAACACGAAAAGACTTTCGATCCTAAGGAAGTCTATGGAGATGTTGCAAATCCAACGCAACTATAAAATGAAAATCAAAGAAATTTTTGAATCTATTGATTCTAGAGTTGATGTAGCTGTAGAGAAATCTCCACCGGTAAGAACCACCTTAAATCAAGTCGGAATGGAGAGTGTAGAGCTTCCTATTCTTTTAGAGGATGATAATGGCTTAGTTGTTAAGACTCCAGCTAAATGTGAACTCATGGTTAGTCTTGATGATCCACACGCAAAAGGCATTCATATGTCTAGGCTTTATTTAACTGCTAAGAAAATTCTTGATTCTAAGGTTTTGGATTTCAAAGTTTTGGAAGAAGTTGCTAAGACCTTTCTAGATTCACATATAGAGCTAAGTTATTCGGCTAAAGTAAAAGTTGCATTTGATTTAATGCAAAAAAGACCCTCTTTGAAAAGTAATTTAGAAGGTTGGAGGTTCTATCCTTTAGCATTGAGTGTAACTTTTGATCGCTCAAAAAATATCCAAAAAGCTCTTGAGGCAATTTTAGAACTTAAACTAACTTACTCCAGCACTTGCCCTTGTTCAGCGGCTTTGGCACAAGAATTGAATGTAGAGGATTTCCAAAAATCCTTTAACAGTCAATCACCATTAAACTATGAATCAGTTTTAAATTGGCTTAAAGAAACTAATATGGCAGTACCTCATGCCCAAAGAAGCGAAGCCACAATAAAAATCAAATTTAAAACTATACCTGAAAAAAACAATTTCAAAACTTGGATAGACAAGCTAGAAAACAGCTTGGGCACACCAGTTCAAGCAGCAGTTAAACGTGAAGATGAACAGGCATTTGCTCAACTCAATGCTGATAATTATATGTTTAGCGAAGATGCTTGTCGTAAACTTAAAGCTAGTTTAGAAGCAGAAGAGACTGTTGAAGATTACTATATTAAAGTTGAGCATTACGAAAGTTTACATCCACATAATGCCGTAGCTATCAGCACTAAGGGGATTGGCGGAGGGTTTCAAGCGTGAGCTTATCGAATACAAATGCCGTCATTGCGAGCCCTCAAAGAGGGCGTGGCAATCCAGAACTTCTAGAATCTAGAGCGGAGTGGATTGCTTCGTCGCCTTCGGCTCCTCGCAATGACGTACTACACAAACACGAAGATAACTGTAAAGAATGCCATCATCACGACAAGTTTGAGAAAGCAACCAATACCAAATCTATAGTCAAAGAAATCCATTTGCAGAATGGACATGCTTGTACTGACGGTAAATGCGCTATCCCAGTACCTCATGGACACATCATTCCAACTTTCAAATTCAAACCATTAGAAGATTTGATTACTAAGTCTTCATTACCACAATGGCTTAAAGAATTTTCTTTAAATGCAAGTTTCCTAAGTCCAGCGATAATTGTTAGCAATATTACTAAAGCAATGAAAATGCCTGATTGGCTTAGTGCTTGGTTTGCAATAACTAGCATGCATGGAGTTAACAGAGGATTCAATAAACTTAGTAGATTGATGTTAACTCTAGGAACCTCGTCAGCAGCTAATTTTGCAAGATCTCTTGGAATTAATTCTAATCTCACTAGATTTATTGCAACTTCTTTAATTGCAATCATTGAGAAGTTCAGTAATGGAATTCATAAGCATACAGCTAAATGTAATCACAATCATGGACCTAAAAAACCAGACCCTATAAATATTAAAATCCAGAAAGAATTTAAAAGCCTGGCAAAAAATCTTAGTAACAAAAAACACTGGCAAGAGCTTTTGCCAAGCGTATTAAATGTGGAAGCTAAAGTACAAATTATCTCCCCACTAATGAATTATTTAAATGAGCTAATAAGACATAAAGTAACGAACTCAAAAAGTCCAATTCTCAAAATGGCATTACAAGTACTTCTTACCAGTGCTTCGTTTATGGGTTCCGATCAAATTCTAAGAAAATTCGCTAAAGCTTTTGGTGAGGATTCTGCCTTCGCTTCAGCAATTAGCGGCATTTGTGGCTGTTGCGGATCTACTGTATGTGCAGCAGCAGCAACCGATACGGCAATGAGTCAAACAACTTTCCCGTCTTAACCTTATGAATAAAACAATCAAACTTACTTTTCTTTTTTCACTAATTTTCTTGATATTGAATGGATGTAATAAAACAAAGGAGAATTTCGTTATGTTACAAAATAAAACAAAAGCACCTGATTTCGAACTACAAGATCAAAATGGTAAAACTCACAAACTAAGTGACTATAAGGGTTCTAAAGTACTAGTTTATTTTTATCCAAAGGATGATACTCCTGGATGCACTAAAGAAGCTTGTAGTATCAGAGATGCGCATGTAGATTTCTCAAGATTAAATGTTGTAATTCTAGGAATCAGTTCTGATTCTGTAGAAAGTCATAAGAAATTTGCAGAGAAATACCATCTACCATTTACGTTATTAGCCGATACTGACAAAAAAGTAATCAAGGCATATGATGCTGATGGTCTTTTCACTAAAAGAATTTCTTACCTAATCAATGAAGAGGGAGAGATTATCAAAGAATATCCAAATGTAGACCCTGCTAAGCATGCAGCTGAGATATTTGAAGATCTTAAGTAACCTACTTCGCACAATGCTCATAACATGCTAGATTTTCTATGTGGCTAGCGAGATGGAACGTATCTTGATTATTGGTGGTGTTCATGGTGTTGAACCTCAATCAGCCTTTGTTGCTGAAAATATTGCTCAACATTTAGAATTTCAATTGATAAATAAAGTTGCCACTGAAAATCTATTTAAAATTTATCAAGGTGAAATTAAGGAATCTTTCCTAGAAGGCACTCCTTTTGGTTCGGAGAATTTTACACCAAAATCAATGCTGGTTATTCCTGACTATAATCGCTATGGCCTGGCAAACAATACACGTGGCAATGAACATGGAGTAGATCTAAATAGAAATTTCCCTGCAACAAATTGGTCACCTAATTACACAGATAGAGCTTATCTGCCTGGCGGGATGCCTGCAAGTGAAGATCAGACTAAAGCCCTAATAAAAATTATTAAAGATGATCATTTCGACCTTATCATCTCTATTCATACTAATCACTATGTCAAACATGCAAATATAGCTCAAGTGAATTTTGATGGAATACCTGATAGCCATGGGCACGAGCAAGCTAAGCTACTTTCTGAATTAATCGAATTACCTCTTACTGATGATATTGGTTACAGCACCCCAGGCTCGCTTGGCAGTTATGCAAAAGATCTTAAAATACCTTGCATCACACTTGAGCTTGATGATCGCTTATCTAATGATGGTTCCTGGGCATTGTATGGTTTCTCTTTGCTAAGATTTTTTTCTAAATAAATGAACCTAGAACTTATAAAAAAATCAAAATCTACTAAAGCCATTATTCTTGGCTCTGGAGTAAGCGTTTTTGAAAATAAGAATCCATTAGCTTCAATTCCTTATAGCGAAATTACAGGCTGGCCTCTTGGCAAAGTCAAAGGGCATAAAGGTGTTCTTGATGTCTATGAGAATCTTTGGGTGCTTCGCGGCAGAGCCCATCTCTATGAAGGTTTCAGCTGGGAGCAAGCTTGCTTCCCAACTAAGTTTTTGATTGAGCATGGCATTACAGAATTAATTGCAACAAATTCTGCAGGTGGAGTTAATCCTAATTTTGAGATTGGTGATTTAATGCAAATCACGGGCTATCTAGATTTTCTTAAGCCAGGTAAAGCTAGAGGTAATTTAGAGAGTTTAGTGAAACCGATAGTTAAATTTGAAAC
The DNA here is from genome assembly GCA_964420165.1 of uncultured Gammaproteobacteria bacterium. GTDB lineage: Bacteria > Cyanobacteriota > Vampirovibrionia > LMEP-6097 > LMEP-6097 > CAYQSL01. The sequence goes on from CAYQSL010000066.1 coordinate 5,944, forward strand.
AAAGTTGCTTTCAGATGAGCTTGTCCACCGCAGCTCTAGCGAAGGTGGAACTTTGCGCATGCACTCAGGAAATTATATTGGGGTTCACGGACCCAATTATGAAACCGATGCAGAGATAGCCCTCTTCAGAAAACTCGGCGCTGATGCAGTCGGCATGTCAACCATTCCTGAAATAGAAACTACCATTAATGCTGGAATTAAAATTACGGCTGTCAGTATCATTACCAATGTCTACGGTAAAACTGAGGATCTAGGACACGAAGGTGTGCTTGATGTTGCTAAAAAATCTAGCAAGAAACTAACTGAGTTATTAGGAATTTCCTAATGGGCTACAATAGTTAAAGCCTAAATGTCAAAAATTACAGTCTTAACTGCATATGACTTTAATACTGCAAGAGCACTTGCAGATGCGGGCATTGATTATATTTTAGTTGGTGATAGCCTGAGCATGGTTGGGCTTGGTCACAAAAGCACTCAGAAAGTTACTCTTGGTGAAATGGTGATCTGTACTAGATCAGTCAAACGTGGCGCACCTGAAGCTAAGATTATTACTGATTTTCCTTTTAAGGCAATCACTGATAAAATTCCCGAGATGCTCAAAGCTGCTCAGCAAATCATTAAAGCCGGAGCAAAAATTATCAAAATTGAAAATGCAGAACCTAAAACTTTAGAACTAATAAAAGAACTAAGAACCCATGGAATAGAAGTAATGGGACATATTGGTTACACTCCACAAAGTTTTGAGAAACCAACTTTAGTTAAAGACCAAGAGAAGCTATTAGCTGATGCTAAAGCACTTGAAGCAGCAGGAGTAATGGGGATGGTTCTAGAAATGGTGCCCACTGATATTGCTAAATTAATTACTGAATCTATCTCAGTTCCTACTATTGGCATAGGTGCAGGTCCCTATACTTCAGGGCAGGTTCTCGTTAGTGATGACATGCTTGGTAGATATAATCTCATTAATCCTAAATTTCTTAGACGCTATGCAAACCAATATGATGACATGGTTAAAGCATTTAAAGAATATGCCAGTGATGTTAAATCGGGCGGTTATCCTAAAGAAACCGAAAGTTACTAAGCCACCATTGCCATAGACTTAGCTTGCTGACGACTTTGCACGTCTGCATCTTTTTTAACTTCAACTTGAGAAGTTTTTAAATCCGTATCATAGTTCTTAGTTTTAGCTTCTTGATTGGTTTTCATATCAGATCTATTGAGATAAATTCCTACACCAACGTTATATGTTGCCATTGAAATATTGCTCCACGGTAATATAAATGACTGCATCTTAGCTGGAATAAATCTTTGGACTACATCCATGAAGGTATTCACAGAAAGGAAGATAGCTGCTGCATTGAAGTAAGGATCTGGATGACCAAAAATACCAATATCAGCAATCATGCCACCAAAGTTTCTCAAAGTACCACCAAGTTTATAAAGGAATCCTCGTTGAGCCTTATCGATGTAACCAAGTAAAGAACCCAAGACCATAACATAACCACTTAAGGCAGTTGTATGTCCTTTGTCCTTCTGTGTATC
>CAYQSL010000067.1:0-7445 GCA_964420165.1 uncultured Gammaproteobacteria bacterium
TCAGAATCTTCTGTTGCTCTCGTAATAAACTGTTGGATTAAAGGATTTATATTCATTTGGTTTTATTCTTGATTCGCAAAAAATTAAAGCCCAAAGGATTTAAATAATGTTCGCTAGATAATAATATCAAAAATCTGAATTAAATCATGAAAAACTCTATTGAAGCCTTAGTTTAATGACGAATTCTGTAATTTACAAAGCTCAGTAACACCTTCTTGAGCTAATAAGAACATCTGTTCAAATTGCTCTTTAGTAACTACTCCATCTTCGGCGGTAGCTTGAATTTCCACAATATCACCGTTAGCAGTGAGAATGAAGTTAGCATCGGCCTCAGCACTACTATCTTCAATGTAGTTTAAATCAAGTAATGGAATGCCATCTTTTATACCAACTGAAATTGCTGCCACTTGATTGATGATCGGCAATCCATCTTGGAAAGGTTTGATGAATTGATCTTTGATTTTAATTCCATTCTCTTGTAAATGTTTCAGACAATCATATACAGCAATATAAGCTCCAGTGATGCTAGCAGTTCTCGTCCCACCATCAGCTTGAATGACATCAGCGTCAATATTGATAGTAATTGGTGGCATCTTTTTTAAATCGATCATGGCTCTAAGTGTCCGACCAATCAGTCTTTGGATTTCAAGTGATCTTGCATTTGCTTTAGTACGCTCTCTTGATACTCTGCTATGGCTTGAACCTGGAAGCATTGAGTACTCTGCTGTAACCCAGCCTTGAGGCGGGTTTGCATCTCTAAGATGTGGAGGTACAGTTGCTTCAACTTTAGCTGTAACTATGACACGCGTGTCACCACAAGAAACTAAAACAGATCCTTCTGCTGTTTTAATAAAATTTCTTTCAAAACTATAATTTCTAATTTGATTATTTCTTCTGCCGTCTTCTCTTTGAATAATTGTTTCCATTAAAAACATTTTAAACTGTAAAGCTCTTTAATTTTTCCTTCATATTTGCTATAATCTTTACTAACAATTTAAATAACTACCTGTAATTGGATTACATTGTTGTAACCCACTGTTCATTACCTTTTCCAATCTAAGAGCCTATTCGAATGTCATTGCGAGGAACGTAGTGACGAAGCAATCCCCCTTGAGCACGCTGACTGGGTCTCCAGCCCTTTCAGGGCTGAGGATGACAGAGCGTAACAACGCAGATGGGACTTTTAGGACAGGCTCTAATTAATTAAAAAATAAAAGGGAGAGACTGTATGGTTATACATATGCTTGCTTCGATGGTGAGGCAAGTAGGGAAGGCATTGGGTTTTGAAGTTGAAGACAATTCTACTTTGGAGTCCCAAAAGCAACACGCCAAAGTTACTAGAACTAGAATTGAATCTTTATCTAAAGTAGCAAATGAACAGCTCTTGCTGGAAGCTATTAACCATAATGATTTGAGCAAATTAACTACTTGGATAGAACGTATAAAAAAACTAATTGACGAGCAAATCATTTCTTCAAAGACTAGAATTAATATTCCAATTAATGTTTCTGAAAATTACAGGGGTAATAGTTGTGCTCGGAGTAAGGAAAGCTTTCCGTTAATTTTAGCGGCGGCTTCCAAGTATGATGATCTGGCTTTACTGGAGAAGTTACTCAATGAGGGCGCAGATCCTTATTTGAAAGATAGTCATAAAGTTTCTGCACTAATGGCTGCAGCTGGTGTGGGTGCTAAACAAAAATTTACTAGACTGCTTGGAGTTAGTCTGAAAGATATTGAAGAGCATTTCCCTGCCGTAGTTTTGCATATAGTTCTAGGGGATAAGCCAGAACTGTTACAAATTTTTACCGACCATATAAAGGTCTTGCCGACTAACTTCTACGAAAATCTACATACTTTAGCGATTAAATATAATTCAAGAAAAATCTACCAATATATTCTTGAAAAACATAGACCGCTAGTGAATCTAAAACTCAAATCTGAAAGTTTTTAATTGTTTACTGAACCATTGCCATCACGATTGTCGTTTAGTGGAGTATTAGAATTATCGTTTATCTTTGTAGCATCCGTTTTTGTATCCTGAGCTTGCGTTTGTTCTGCAATTAACTTAGCATCAGCTCCACTTGATTCTGCAAGTTGGTTATATGCTTGAGATGTGTGTGATACTTGATAAGTATCATTACCATAACCATTAGTGGTTACAGTATCAGTCATAATTTTGCTATTAGCATCTAATTTAAAAGTTGATAAAGTATCAGAGTTATTTAGTTTACTAGATGAATTTTCAGCTAGATTACTTGTAGCAGTTATATCTAGTTTACTAATATCTGCTGCTTTGCCGGCGTTGAAAAGTGCATCAGCAGTGTCTTTGGTATTACAGCCCCAAAGAGTTATATGGGCATTGCCTGTATCGCCTGTAATAGCTTTTAATTGACCAGTTAATTTTGAGGCATCTTGGCTACCTAATTGCTCGGCTGAATTACCTTCTGCATTTTTGCCAAGATACATTTTGCCATCTTCAGTTGAATGAGCGTAAACTCCTAAATCAAGATTTATTCTTGCTCCAGTAGCTTTTTGAAAATCTTGTATTTGGTCTAAAGCAGTATTCATACCATCTTTACCATGAGTTACTATACTAAGTTGATTAATACCATCTGTATTCAATCCTTTTTCTTGACTGAATTGGCTTTGCATTGCTTCATTTAAGCCTCGTTTACAATCTGCGTAAGTGCCTTCTTTGTCGTTATTGTTTCCAACTCCAAGCCTAATATTTATAGTGGCTCCATTTAAATTTTTAACTTGGTTTCTAAAATTTTCGTCTCCAAGTTTTTCAAAATCTTTTGCTCCTAAGGCATAAGCTGCACCAGCAAATTGGTTTTTGCCATTTGGCTCTACGCCTAATTTTGCTAAGGTCCCATTGAGTTTATCGGTATTCTCTTTTCCTGCGTAGTTAGCAAATTCTTTGGAATTAAAAGCATTTGCTGCTGTGTTTCTATCACCTTTTTGAACATCATCTAGAGATTTATCATTTGCGATGCGATTTGAATCACTTAAGATTTTAAATGCTGTTGATTTCTCGAAGTCTTTTACATTCGCTTCCAATTTACTTGTATCTATTGCACCATTCTTGCCAAGAGAGTTACCTAAGATGAAACTTAGTGTATGTCCGTCATTTGCAAGATTTTTTAATTCTGGATTCTTAGCTACGGCTGCTTTTACTGTAGCTAAAGCTTGGTCCATAGCTTTAGCATCTTTTTGTGTAAAACCTGCTAAAGCATTAGCTTTTACAAATTCAGATCCGCTTAATTGTGATTTGCCAAAGACAACATTTTTACCTAACTGATCTTTAATTTGATCAAGTTTAATAGTAGTTTGATCATCGATCTTAAGTTCATTTTTCTCATTTAACTCTTTTAATTGATCAGTATTTAAATTAAAATCTTTACCATCAATTGAAAATTTTTCTGATTTATCTAATGAAGTAAAGTCATGCATCTTGAGAAAACCATTTTGGACATAAGTATTACCAACAAATACTCCGCCTTTTTTGATCTCGCTTAATTTTTCTTGCTCCTTCTTTGGATCAAGCTTCATCATCTGATCATATGTCAAACGATCATCATGAGTAGGGTTGACAGTATTTGGCATTTGTGCTGGAGGAGGAGCTGCGGTATTCCCTGCTTGAGCCAATTGCATTTGTTGCTTATTAACAGCTTTATTTATTGCATTTGGATTGTTGCTCTCTGTTGCTAATTGTTGAGCATTTGTAAATCCCTTTCCTAAAAATTCTCTGGTGGTATTTGAAAATCCTAGTTCAGCAATTTGTTTTAATCTATCTGCAACTGCTGTAGCAGCACCATTAAAACTAGCAGGGTTAATTCCTGATGCTATAGTTGTTGCAAGATTTGAGGCACCGCTATCTACTGGGTTTCCGGTTACGGATGTAATAGCGCGGCTAATGCCTGTCAAGCCTTGATTCAATAATGAGAGATTGCCCATGAGAAATATATAGGCATATTATCTTTAAATTTAGGTTAAGCCGTTAGTTTTTTTAGATCGGATTCAATGCTTGCAATTTGTTGTTGGTCCGCATTTGTGATTGAACCTGAAATAGCACGCCAGATATTTGACAATGTATTAATCAAGCTTACTTGTTGCTTGCCTTGTTTCCGAGCTGCTATTGCGGTTTCTCGAGTAGAGGTTGGAGAATCGCTGGATCCTGTAATTATGCTGATTAATCCTGAATCTTCTAGCTGGTTTCTTAGTTCTTGAATCTTTTGACCAAATTTATTTCTATCCCAACCTTCGCCCGAGTTTGCAAGGTTCTTAACGTCTTCAAACAATTGGCTAGAATTGTTTTCAATTGTTTTACAAATTGATTGTGCATCGAAATCTCTACCAAGAACTTTTAAAAATGATTCTTTTTTGTCAGTATGAAATGAAGCCCTGCAGGATTGCAATCCTTTTGAAAACTCTTCCAAAAATTCATTGAATGATAATTTGTGATAATTGGTATTTTTCGGATCGTAAATTTTTATCTCTTTATTGTTTGTAGAATTTAAGAGGATATTCCCTGTTATTAAATAATAAATTTCATAAAGGGCTTCATCTTTATGTTGATCCAGCAGAAAAATTGTATTTGCATCAGCTAAATGTGGCAGTAACAACCTTCTTAAAAAGCCTTGGGCACTTTGTTCTGAGATTGTTTCTGAATTAGGCTTACCGAGATTCCAAAAGTCCATTCGCTTAATTCTGCCTGGACTATTTTCACTATAGTCTTCAAGTTGTCCAATTAATTCTGCTCTTAATGGAACTCTGGTGCTAAGGATTTCATTTGCTTCAGCATCAATTTTTTCATAAAGTTTTGCTTTCGCTCGTTCCATTTTGCTGGCTTGAATATTCTCAATCATTGATTTCATACCTTTGAAATCATCAAGTGATTCCAAACTTTCCAAAGCTTGAAAATAAGCCGTTTGCTTATTTGTATTGGAACCAACAAATTCTATAAGAATTTGAGTAAGTGCAAATTTTGCCGGGCTCATATTTAATTCATATTTTTTGCATAACTTTAAAAACTCAGGACAAGAATTCAAAGCATTTGCCAAAGTCTTTAAATATTCTGTCATCTCATTAAAGTGTGTGAAATATTTTAATTCTTCTGAAATAGGATCTTGTTTCTTCAGGGACTCTCTTTCAAGTGCTTTTTCAAGACATAGTAGAATTCCAGAAGGAATACTTTTAGCAAATGGATTTTCTGTATTGAAGTTAATATCTGCTAAGTTAGCTGCAAGATAGTTGGCATTCATTTTCTGTGATGGATAAAACTTTGTTAATTCCAAGAAATCTGGATGAACAGGGAGTTCTACTAATTTAATTTCAGAACCTGCGCTAGTACCAGTTAAGCGTAATTGACCAGATCCTCCAGAAACTCCTAGGCGTAATTGATTTGGGTCTGCACTCTTCATTGCTGCTAGTGATAAAGGTAAATCACTGGTAGAGGCTTTCATCGATTTAGTATTAAAACTTCTTAGTTCTTGCGAGAATTCTTTGCTATCAAATTCAGATCTAATAGCTTCTAATAGATCTTGATTTGAGACTAGAGAAATAGACTCGCATAGAAATGCTTTGACCTTATCTTGGTTATTTGCTTGTGTCTCAATAATATAAAAGGCTAAATTCTTTTTAAGATCCTTTAAAACTTGTTCAAGTATACTTTCTTCTGAGCTAGGATCTGGATTGTCAGACTTTATTTTATATAAAACATTGATTATATTAGCTATAACTGAAGCTGTTGAATCTTTGTTGTTAGCTACTTTATTTAATTCTGCAGCAAAGCCTTTCCAGGTTTCATTTGGTTTACTTCTATAAATACTAACCATATTACGGAATAAAGTTTTATATAGTTCATCATGCTCCCCTTTCTCACCTAATACTTTTGTATTGGAATCTTCGCTGCTCTGAGCTTTTGCACGTTTGAAAATTACAGTATCGCCGCTTCCTTCCAGAACCGTGTCGTCATCTTTTCTTGAGGGCTTTGTCTTCGGTCTTGCAAGATCTTTACCAATATCAAAATTCTCAGCTCCTATGGGGTCTACTGTTCCCAGAAATTGCAGAACTTGATTTTCTTGAGCTTCTCGTTCTTTCCCTGTAATAATTTGCGCAATTTGTGGCTCTAGATGTTCAATTAGATCTTGAGATTTTACTGTTGGATTTAGATGACTATTTACAAAACGAAGAAAACCTCTTAGGAGAAATTCAATTGCTTCTTTAGGTGAATAGCTGTTAGCAAAAATATTTCTTGGAAATTTTAATATTAATGGGTTACTTCCTTTGACATTCTCGATCTGTGAAATATCAGAAGGAAATTGAGTTGTGAATTCTGACTTAAGGCGTTTTTTAATTCCATCTAGAGCTGGCTTAAAAGCAGGGTCTACCGTTGCAAGTTGGTCTATGAATGCAACCGTATCATCAAAATTTCTCTTCCAGTTAGCAGGTCCTGGTTCTGCCGCAACGCCACTGCCAACTACTCGAACTTCATTGTCCAACATAAATCTTTTCTCCTTTTTTTATAAGGAGATTAGATCCATTAATTAATTTCATTAATATGGTTTTGGTAAACTTAAGAAATTATAATAGCAGATCTTTTGAAATTTTATGAAAATTTTTTCTACAATCTTTCAATCGTCAATACATCACTCATATTCTTGATAGAAGTCATAGTCTTAGTGAGTTGTGCTTGGCTGCTGACATTTAGGATCACTTTTAGAATAGCAGTACTTTCGCTTGGTCTTTCTTTGACTTTAAAATCACTGATATTAATTCCCGCATCCGCTACAAGTGTGAGTAAATCTTTTACAACACCTACTCTATCTACTACTTCAATAGTTATATTCGTTGGATAAGTTTTCTCAGATTTGTCTTTCCACTCAATGCGCATCACTCTATCTAGTTCAACTTGTTTCAGGTTAGAACATTCTGATCTATGGATAGTAATACCTTTGCCCTTAGAAACCACGCCAATGACTGGTTCTCCAGGAATCGGCATGCAACATTTAGCAATGCTATAAAGTAAACCATCGAGTTCTGGAATATCTGCGTCTTCACCTTTAGTTGGTGCTTTACGCGCAGTTTTCATTTTTCTCGGATCGAGAATATCATCATCTTCAGCATGACCATATTTGGTTCCATGTAATTTACCAATTACTTGTGAGACAGTAGTGTCGCCTGAACCTACACTGGCAATTAAATCTTCTGAAGTTTTGTAGTTTAATCTCTGAGCGACATCTAACAGCTCGTCAGAATGTATAAATTGATCGAAACCTTCTTTGCCAGTTTTTTCTTCGAGCATTTGTTTGCCCATCTGAATATGTCTATCGCGATTTTGTCTTTTATACCAAGCTTTGATTTTATGTTTTGCCTGAGATGTTTTGACAAAGTTTAACCAACTTAAATTTGGGTGAGCATTTTTGGAAGTAATAATTTCTACT
>CAYQSL010000068.1:0-7433 GCA_964420165.1 uncultured Gammaproteobacteria bacterium
GGCTTCACAAATTCGTACTGAAGATGCTGTTTGTTCTATATATAGAGCTAAGCAATTGATTTTGGCTGGTGACTCTAATCAATTACCTCCAACTAATTTCTTTAACTACATAAGCGATGATGACGATTATGAAAATCATTCATTCGAGAGTGTTTTAGATGAATGTTCTGTATTCATGGAGAATAAAACTCTTAACTGGCACTATAGAAGCCGTCATGAAGATCTAATTAGATTCTCTAATTATCATATCTATGATAATCAATTAGTTACCTTCCCTTCACCAATTACTAAATCTAGTACCTTGGGTATTGATTATGAATTGATTGATAAAGGTTATTACGAGAAAGGTACAAGATTCAATCGTAAAGAGGCTCAGAGAGTGGCAGAGGCTATTGTTGAGCATTATGCAAGTAATCCAGAGCTTTCCTTAGGTGTAATTGCTTTCTCTGAAGCGCAACAAGCAGCAATAGAAAGAGAACTTAGCAAGGCTATTAGAAAAGATCTAAGTATCCAAGAGAAATTAAATGACTTCTTAAATGAAGAGAATACGGATGCGTTATTCATTAAGAACTTAGAGAATGTTCAGGGTGATGAGCGTGATGTAATTTATTTCAGTATCGGTTATGCCAAAGACAAGAAAGGTGATTTATCACATAATTTTGGTCCACTGAATCGTGATGGTGGTCATAGACGTTTAAATGTGGCAGTAACCAGAGCACGTAATAAGCTGAAAGTCTTTACCTCAATGCTTTCTAGCGAAATTGATATCAATAGAACTAGCGCGCAAGGTGCATTACTTCTGAAGAAATATTTAGCTTATGCTGAAAGCATTGCAAATAGAGAATCTATGGAAGTAGATAAAGATTTAGCTGCTAATCTTGACGATGATTTATTTAAACCAGAAGGTATTGAAGAATCCATTGCTAGATCTCTTGAAGCTAAGGGCTATAAAGTGGATAGATACCTCGGTGCTTCTGGTTTCAGAATTGACCTAGCTGTAAGATCACAAACAAATCCTGATGAATATATACTTGCTATTTGTACTGATGGAAAAGTTTATAGATCAGCTCATACTGCAAGAGATAGAGAGCGTTTGAGAAAAGGTGTGCTTACTTCACTTGGCTGGAAAGTACATAAAGTCTGGGCTAGAGATTGGGTGAAGAATCCGGTTCAGGAATTAGAGAAGATTTTCCAAGCCATAAACTAATTTATTCAAGTTCATTACTTTCTCGCAAGCAATTAAAATGCCGGGCATAAAACTTGATCTATCAATGGTGTCGTGCTTGATAGTAAGTGTCTGTCCAAGTCCACCAAAAATCACTTCCTGAGAGGCTACAAAGCCCTGTAAGCGTATGCTGTGTATTGGTACGCCGTAGTGTATATCTCCACGAGCTTTGCCATCCATACTGCCAGCTTTATTTTCGCCTTTAGCATTCAAGCTAATTAATTTAGCAGTTTTAATTGCAGTGCCTGAAGGTGAGTCTATTTTTTTATCGTGATGTAATTCGATGATTTCATAACGATTCATATACTTAGCTGCTTCAGCCGCAAACTTCATCATGAGAATCGCGCCGATTGCAAAGTTAGGAGCAATAATTCCACCGACATGATTTTTATCACAGAGCTTGCTTAGCTCATTGATATCTTCATCACTTAAGCCCGTTGCACCGATTACTGGTCTAACACCATTTGCTAGTGCGAGTTTGGAGTTTTCATAAACACTATCAGGCGTAGTAAGCTCTACTAAAACATCAACATTGCCACGATGTAAAACATCTGCAAGATTGTCGTAGAGAGTGACTCCATGTTTAGCTAATTCGCTAATAATTTTGGGATCGACATTACCTAGATCACGCACAATACCTGCAACTAACTCAAAGTCTTTTGAATGTTCTATAAAGGTATCAACGGCAGCTTTGCCCATTTTGCCTAGGGCTCCTGCAACTACTACTCTTGGTCTATTTGTCATCGGCATCAATTTTAGCTTGTTTTTTACCTAGTAGTATTTCACTACTACTTAAAGATAGATCTATATAATCTAGTTCTTTAGGATCTTTCATTTTCCTAAAAAGTACTTCTAGTTTCTTGGCTCTATTGAAAATTTTGCTATCAAGCAAACCTAGCTTGAAGACCAGGTTTTGAGTATGAATGGTTAGATTCTCTTCTTTATCTAGAATAATTTCTTTAATGGTTTCAGTGCTTTGAATACTTTTTAGGTTATCTTGAATTGTGTCGCTGAGTTTTTTTAGAGTTTTGAGTCTATCCTTGCCAATCTCTTTAGAAGTTTTAATTTCCGTATAGTTTTCTCTATCAGCGTAAATTTGAGAAATTATAGCTGAGTTGTAGAGCTTAGCGTCCTTGGCAGAATTGATGATGATCTCAGCATTAGTATTCAGGACATGATTGCGATAGAAAGCCCAAGGCTCCTCCTCAATGATATAAATTTTATAAGCGAGCTTGGGATAAATATTGGTTCTGATTTTTACTTTAGCTACTAGAGGGCGCTTGGCAAGATAGCTTGAGATATTTTTTGGATTGATTTGATAGAAGTATTTGTCTTTAATTTCTAGAGAATCAATTGCCTGCTTGATCTCAAGTGGAGAGATCAGCTTAAGCCCAGCAATTCTACAGTAGCTACTGAAGTTATCGATTCTGTATGAAAAAACTCTGCCAACAAAGACAATCGTCCCAATAAACATTAGGTAAAGGAAAATTTTAGTTAGGACTCTTAAACTCATCAGGTACTATATAAATAATATAACGCAAAAAATGAAAGAAGTTTTTCTAGCTCTAGGTTCAAATCTCGGTAATCGTGAAGAGAATCTCAATCAAGCTATTAATGAGCTTAAGCAGAGTTCTAAGATCAAGTTCCTCAAGAAATCTAAGTGGTATGAAAATCCTGCTGTTGAGGGTGCTGGTCCACAAGATTTTTTAAATGGTGTAATCAAAATTGAAACAAACTTAAGTCCTTATGAATTACTCGAATTTATCAACGCAATTGAAGCAAAGCTAGATCCAGAAAGGGAGAAAAGAGGTAGAAAAAAAGCCCGCTATCTTGATATAGATATTTTACTTTTTGGCGATGAAAATATTAATGATGAAGGTTTAGTGGTGCCTCACCCCCGCATGAAAGAGCGGAGTTTTGTGATGCAACCTTTACGAGAGTTGCTAGCCAGTGACTATGTCGATGATATTGTTCAGCGTATTGATTTTAAATCTTTGCCCGATACTCCATCTTATATAAATCAATTACTAGAATCAATTTATAAGTATTTAAATGCTAAAGAAGAGATCACTATTCGCAGAATGTATCTTTCGGATCTGGATGAAGTTATGGAAATTAATGCAAGTGCCTTTGGTGAAAAGCACTGGTCCAAGAATTTATTTTTGCAAGAATTAACTAATGAAAATTCTTTGTATCTAACCGTAGTATCTGAGGAAAGCCAAGCTGTAATTGGCTTTGCGGGTGGGAATTTTATATGTGATGAAATGCATATACTCACGCTTGCAGTGCATAAAGATTTTAAGTGTAAAGGAATAGCTAAGGCTTTACTTTTGGCTTTGTTTGATTCTGCTTTTAGAAGTAATGCGCAGAAAGTTTTTCTGGAAGTGAAGCTCGACAATCATGCAGCAATTAAACTCTATAAGAAATTCGATTTTAAATTAAGCGGCGAGCGCAAGGCTTACTATGAAGATGGCTCTGATGCTTTAATTTATATAATTGATGATATTAGAGATGAGGGCTTCGTAAAACATCTCTTATCAATGATCTGATTTAAATCTGTTCAAAAAGCTCCCAGATGCTAGGCATCCTGAGGAGCGAAGCAAGCCTGTCCTGAGCGTAGCGTGAGGATCTGGATCCAGGCATAATCTAAGGTTGTAAGTAATACTGGGTCCCCAGCCCTTTTAGGGCTGAGGATGACGAGAATTACGAAGTTTAGTTGACTTCTTCGTAGCGTAGCTCAACTCTGCCAACACTCTTAACTTTCAATTGATCCTTTGCAATAACTTCTTCCAAGCAGCTTTGACGTGCGCCACGTTGTCCTTGGTAATTGCTTCTGCCGTATTTCTTCTTGCCATATGGATGTAGTACTGGGAAGTTACGAATAAAAATCATTTGCGCTATAGCTTTGCCAGCTTCAAGTGTTAAAGGAGATTTACCTTGGTTAGTAAGTTCAACTACACCCTCACCTTCAAAGCCACTATCAAATAAGCCTGCAGACTCAACATAGAGACCTAATCTAGCCCATGAACTTTTACCTTGTAAAACTCCATGTAGATTAACTGGGAAATAGAAAAATTCTTCAGTAGTAGCTAGGACAAAATCTCCAGGAGCTAGAACTATATAATCAGCTTGGAAAGTTTCAAAACTGCCATCAGCCTTTTGACGTGCAAAACTATTTGCTAAGTGAACATCAACACTATTAGGTTGGATTGCTTCTTTACGTAAACCATCGATTCTGAGTAATTTGCAAAGAGTGAAAATTTTAAGTTGCCAATCAACTAAGTTGCCTGGTGCAAGAAAAATTATATGAAAAACGTATAAAAATACTAATAAGGTTAAGGTTAGTAACATAATTGCTTGATCTATTTTAGCTTGCAGATACTAAAGTCTGGTTTAATTTTTGTTTATTTAGCAGTGAAACGCAAGCAGCATCGCGCAACCAGGAACGCAACCCTTCCTCTTAACCCATATCAGGAGTTATAAGATCCGGTCCCAATAAGTTACGCAATTGATCAACTTTAGAACTCTTACCAAGAATATCTTCGATTCTGCAATTGCCTTGTCTATAAAGATCAGCAAGAGCAGCTTCAAGAGTTTGCATACCTTCTTTACGGCCAGTTTGAATAGCTGAGTAGATTTGTGAAGTTTTACCTTCACGAATTAAGTTAGCAATTGCTGGAGTAACTATCATGATCTCCATTGCCATTGATCTACCTTTACCATCTTTATTAGGAAGTAGGGTTTGAGATAGAACTGCTTTAAGTGAATTACTCAATTGAATTCTAATTTGGGTTTGTTGTTCTGCAGGAAATACATCGATAAGACGATCGATAGTAGTAGCTGCTGAGCTTGTATGTAAAGTTGCAAAAACTAAGTGACCAGTTTCCGCTGCAGTAACTGCAAGTGAAATAGTCTCTAGGTCACGCATCTCGCCGATTAGAATAACGTCAGGATCTTCTCTCAGAGACGATCTTAGGGCTGCACTGAAACTATGAGTGTCGCTACCAACTTCACGTTGATTGATAAGACTTTTCTTAGAGTTATGCACAAACTCGATTGGATCTTCAATTGTAAGAATATGCTCAGCTCTGTGAGTATTGATCCAGTCAATGATTGCAGCAAGTGTTGTTGATTTACCAGAACCAGTTGGTCCAGTTACTAAAACCAATCCACGAGGCATTTGTGCAATGTCTTTAGTGGTTGCGGGTAATTCAAGTTGATCAAGAGTTGGAATCTTTTCAGTAATAGTTCTAAGTGCAGCGCTATAACCAACTCTATCTTTATAGACATTGATTCTAAAACGTCCTACACCTGGCATTCCATAACCAAGATCGACTTCATGAGTATTCTCAAGAACTTCTTGTTGGTGTTTAGTTAGGAAGCTATAACAAATAGATTTAACTTGCTCTTTATTGAGTGGAGCAAATTCAGTTCTTTGTAAATGACCATTGATCCTTAAAATGGGAGGTTCGTTAGTTGCCAAATGTAAATCACTTGCTCCATTACTAACTACCAAACTAAGCAATTTTTCGATCATAATTTTTAATGTACCACAAGTATTGTCATTATGAGCAGAGGGGTTGCTTCGCTATGCTCGCAATGACATCAAGCCAATTTTAAAGCTTTAAACACTTTATAGCTAGTCTCGAGCAAAGGACTTGGATTTTTCTTTTCACTTTGGAGAATTAAATAATTTCCTCTGAATTTAGCAATGATATACCAGTGAGTTCCATCCTTAAAAAGCATTTGGCAAAGAACGCCAGTTCCTAGATCCTTGGAGATTTGATTATTTCTTTGAAATAAGTCCAGCATGTTCTCTTTTGGGTAACCGCTCCACTGGAAAACTGTGTCATGAAGCACCGCCCCGTCTTTATCTATGCACATTGCACCAGTGATATCTAAGTTGATATTTTCAAGTAAAACTTTTTCAATGTTTTCTAGTTTGAGATTAATATCAATTTGACCATCTTCGTATTCTTTCAGGTATAGATCAAATAGCGAATTGACGTCTTTCTTTAATTCTGAGCCAAAAGTTTTTACTTCACCAACTCCTTCGATATCAGGAGCTAAATTGAAATTTTTATTTTTAAGGCGTCTTTGTGAAAAAGAACCAGCAGGAGCATTTGCATGTTTTTTTCTTTTTAGTTCGATGTTAAGTAAAAAACAAACAACGAAATTTAAAGCAATTACACCTATGATGTTGACTGAGACGAGGTTTGGAATGCCTGATTCAATATCGCCAAAAGAAAATAATCTAAACTCTGGTGCAATTGGAATTAAACTTAAAATACCAAAACAAACACCAATGACAATAAGGAACTGACTACTAATAGTTACAATCTCTTTGATACCAGCTTTTGGGAAGCTAGCAAGTATTACTAAGAAAACAAGAGATACTTCGCCAAGGAATAAACTTACTAAAGGAATCTCTTTTATGATTCTGGTTAAAAATGGAATAGGTGTGCCTAATATTAAGGCAATCACTAATGTAGTGAGAAGGAAACTTATTCTTATACCAGCTTTGTTTGGTCCCATTATGCTCTAAATGTAACGCCTAGTGAGCTTTCAAGCAAGAGCTTGAGCTTTTCAATTTGTTTATCGATCTCTTCGCCGCTTAGAGTTTCTGTCCCTGATTGCCATTTGAGCCTAAAAGTCGTGCTCTTCGAGGCCATACCCTCAGTGTTTCTCTTGTATAAACTGGTTATAGTAACTTTCTGCAAATCCTTAGAACATTCCTTCTTAACAAGGTCGATGATATTTTGAGCTAAAACTTCATCATTACTATCAACAGTCATGTCACGTTCGACGATAGGATTGGTGGAAATAGGTTTGAATTTGATTTCCTGTAATTTTGGAAAGGACAATTCCATAACATAGCTTTCTTCCGGCAAGTCCCATTCTTTACATAGACTAGGATGGATTCTACCTATATAACCAATATCTCTTTTATCTTCTTCCACTAATGCGGAGATTCCAGGATGCAGCATTGAGTAAAAATTATTGCTTTCACTTATAGTTTTAAATTTAGCTCTTGAGTAAAGCTCTTCAACTATAGATTTGATAATGAAGAAGTTTTCACCAAGAGTTGAACTTTTCTGCGCCAGCCAATTGCTTTCATTTTTAACAAAGATTGCCGCGAGTTTCTGTTCTTCTATATTGGAATCTTTATGGTAATAAATTTTGCCAAGCTCAAAAAGCTTGATATCAA
>CAYQSL010000069.1:0-7428 GCA_964420165.1 uncultured Gammaproteobacteria bacterium
AATTTTTCTTACTTATATTTGTTCAATGTTAACTAGTGTTTATGCAATCTCTGCATATCAAAACGACAAGAATTTTAGCTTCGTATTTCAGATTGCAATTTGGCTCTGGTTTACAGTATTGTTTGCAAATTTTGCTGAAGCACTTGCAGAAAGTAGAGGTAAAGCTCAAGCCGACTCACTCAAAAAAACTCAAACCAATACTATTGCAAGAAAATTTATAAACAATACTGAAGAGAAGGTTCCAGCTTCAGAATTAAGATTAGGCGACATTGTTGTATGTAGTGCTGGAGACTTAATACCATCAGATGGTGAAGTCATTGAAGGTATTGCTACTGTCGATGAATCAGCTATCACAGGTGAATCAGCACCAGTTATTCGAGAAAGTGGCGGTGACCGCAGTGCAGTAACAGGCGGCACTAAAGTAATCAGTGACAGAATACTAATCAAAATTACATCTGAAGTAGGTAATAACTTCGTAGATAAAATGATCAAGCTAGTTGAAGGGGCTAAGCGTCAAAAAACTCCTAATGAAATTGCTTTGAATATAGTTTTAGTTGCACTGACTTTAATTTTTATTGCAGTGGTTATTAGTTTAAAAGCTTTTACTATTTATAGCGAGAAAGCTTCAGCACAAAGCTTAGATGAGATTGTTACCATTCCGGTTTTAACAGCTTTGCTTGTATGCCTCATTCCAACTACCATTGGAGCGCTCATTAGTGCAATTGGCATTAGTGGCATGGACAGACTTATAAAACGCAATGTGATTGCTATGAGTGGTAGAGCTGTAGAAGCTGCAGGTGATATCAATATCCTAATGCTTGATAAAACTGGAACCATTACTTTAGGTAATCGCATGGCAACCGCTTTATTTGCAGCACCTGGCGTGGAAATAACCAGGCTTGCCAAATCTGCGCAACTAGCTTCACTGGCTGATGAGACCGCAGAAGGCAGATCGATAGTAGTCTTAGCCAAAAATGAATATGGACTCAGAGCAGAAAATTTCGATGCAGATAAAATTAAATTTATTCCTTTTACAGCACAAACTCGAATGAGCGGTGCAAACATTAACAATGGTGTAAGTAGCATTGAAATTCGCAAAGGCGCTCTAGATGCAATTCAGAATCTCATAAAAACTAAAAATGGAAATTTCCCCAAGGAAGTAATTGAGATAGCTGAGACTATCGCCAAATCAGGTGGCACTCCATTGGTCGTAGCTGAAGATAAAGAAGTACTTGGTGTAATTCATCTTAAAGATGTGGTCAAAGGTGGAATTAAAGAGAGATTTGCTGAGCTACGTAAAATGGGTATCAAAACCATTATGATCACCGGCGATAATCAATTGACCGCAGCTGCCATTGCTGCCGAAGCTGGAGTAGATGATTTTATTGCTTTAGCTACTCCAGAAACTAAGTTACAAAAAATCCGAGACGAGCAAGCTAAAGGGCAGATGATTGCCATGACTGGCGATGGTACTAATGACGCGCCAGCACTAGCACAGGCAGACGTCGGTGTAGCCATGAATACAGGCACTCAAGCAGCGCGTGAAGCTGGCAACATGATAGACCTTGATAGTAATCCGACAAAAATTATTGAGATAGTGGAAGTTGGCAAACAATTACTTATGACTAGAGGCGCACTTACTACTTTTAGTATTGCCAATGACGTTGCCAAATATTTTGCTATTCTGCCAGCAATTTTTGGAACACTTTATGCGAGCTCCGCAAATGCTCATGGACCGTTAAACGTACTCAATATCATGCAACTCAATTCATCACAAAGCGCTATTTTGAGTTCTGTGATTTTCAATGCTGTGATTATTGTGATGCTCATACCTCTTGCCTTACGTGGCGTAAGCTACCATCCGATGCCAGCTAAAGAAATGTTGCAAAGAAACCTTATAATATACGGCTTTGGTGGTTTAGTTGCACCATTTCTTGGGATCAAACTCATCGATATTCTTATAACTAATTTGGGGGTAATCTAATGTTGGAAAATATAATTTTTGAATTAAAGCAAAGTATCAAAGTCTTTCTCTTAATGCTTTTACTATTAGGAGTTTTCTACACAGGCATAGTAACTGTAATTGCTGAGCTTTTATTTCCCTATCAAGCTCATGGCTCTTTGTTATATAAAGATGCCAAAGTGATTGGTTCGAAATTAATTGCCCAGAAATTTACTGAGAATAAATATTTTTGGTCAAGACCTTCGGCTGTAGATTACAACCCTATGCCTTCAAGCGGTTCTAATCTAGGATTGGGGAGTAAAGCTTTAGCAGGATTAACTCAAGAAAGACAGAGCCTATTTGAAAAGCTTCCAGAAGATCTATTGACGAGTTCTGCAAGCGGACTTGACCCGCATACATCTCCAGATGCCGCTTATTATCAAATACAGAGAATTGTTAGTGCTCGCAATTTAAATCAAAGCCAAGCAACTGAGCTAAAATCTTTAATTGAGAAACATACAGAGAAAAGAGATTTAAATATTCTTGGTGAGCCAAGAGTTAATGTACTTGAATTGAACTTAGAAATGGATAGCCTATTCAATGAGTGAGAATGAACATAAATCTGATGAACTTTTAAAGCTGATTAAAAAATCAGAAGCAAAAGAATCTAGAGCTAAGCTAAGAGTTTTTTTTGGCATGTCTGCCGGTGTCGGCAAAACCTACACTATGCTTAAAGCGGCTCATCAAGCTAAAAATGACGGTAAAGACATTGTCATTGGCATTGCTGAAACTCATGGCAGAATTGAAACTGAAGCACTATTACATGGCTTAGAAATTATCCCAAAGAAAAAGATTCTTTATAGAGAAAATAAATTTGAAGAATTGAATATTGATGCAATTCTAGAGAGAAAGCCAGAAATAGTTATTGTAGATGAGCTTGCACATACTAATATTCCTGGTTCAAGACACAAAAAACGTTTTCAAGATATTTTAGAACTCTTAGATGCAGGCATAGATGTTTATACAGCTATTAATGTTCAGCATATCGAGAGCAGAAAAGAAACTATCGAAAAAATCACTGGGATAACCATGCAAGAAACTGTCCCTGATTCAATTCTAGATAGGGCTGATTTAATTGAGCTAATCGATATTTCTCCCAGCGAGTTAATTAAAAGACTCAAAGAAGGCAAGGTTTATCTTGGAGATAAAGCTGATCATGCCCAAAGAAACTTTTTCAAAGAAGCTCCTTTAAGTGCACTTCGGGAAATTGCTCTTAGATTGATTGCAGAAAGAGTTGATCATGAGATACAAGAAATGACTCAAATTGGTGAGTTACATGGACCTTTAAATATAAACGAAAGGCTAATGGTTGCTGTTAGCCATAGCCCCCATTCAGAAAAATTAATCAGATCAGCAAGGCGTATTGCATTTAATCTAGAAGCACCCTGGATAGCAGTGCATGTAGATATCGGAATGAGACTTTCTGACTCTGATGAAACGCAATTACAAAAAAATATAGAGCTTGCTCGCAAATTAGGGGCACGCATAGTGACGATCGTCGACAACAACTTACCTACAGCTTTAAGCAAAGTTGCAAGGCAATACAATGTTAGTCAAATTATCATAGGAAGACCTTTGAAAAAAACATTCAAAGATTTTATAGAAGGAGGTTCTTTACTTGATCAATTAGTCAAACATGCAAATGAAATTGATATTCACGTTATTCACAATGAAGAAGTGAATATCAAGCCTTCTGATAGAGGATTTACCTTCAGTTTAAATAGCCCGCTTCAGCATTATGTATATAGTTTCATTTTTGTCATGGCTTTAGCACTGCTGAGTTATTTTCTACAGAATTATATTGGTTATGAAGCCATAGGCTTTGTCTTTTTACTAGGGGTACTTTTAGTTAGCTTGAGTCTTAATTTCGGACCAATTGTTTTTACAGCAGTCATCAGTACCCTTACCTGGAATTTACTCTTTATACCTCCGATTGGCACTTTTCATATTTATAAAAGTACTGATTTCATGATTTGCATTGTCTACTTTATTGCAGCAGCTATCACTGGAATACTGACAAACAGAATACGTAAACAGCAAAGAGTGCTTAGAGAAAGAGGTGAAAAGACTCAAGTACTTTATGAAATATCCAGAACAGTAGTTGGGGAAGCTAATATTGATAACGCTTTAATCATTATTCTCAAACAACTAGAGAAGACTTTCTCAGGTAATTTTTTCATTATCAAGGCTCAAACAGAAATACATAGCCTAGGAGAAGTTATTGGGTTAAATGATTCTATTGATGATAAAGAATGGGGAGTAGCTAAATGGGTTTTTGAAAAACAACAAACTGCCGGCTGGTCAACAGATACACTACCTTCAAGCAAAGGCTTGTATATTCCCTTAAAAACATCACAATCAATAGTCGGCATATTAGTTTATACACCAGAGAAACGCACTATTCTTCCCCAAGAATCCTTCGAGTTTTTATATACTATAGGTCGTGAAATTGCACTTGCACTAGAAAAAGATCTTTTAGTCAAAAAATCTCGAGAAATAGATAAATTAGAAGCCTACGAAAAATTACATCAAGCACTATTAAGTTCTATTTCACATGAGCTTAAAACCCCCTTAACTACTATCATTGGCACAGCTGGCACAATTCTTAGCCTTAAAGATTATTCACAAACTCAGTTAATGCAAAATTTAATGGAAGAATTATTAGATTCAGCAGAGAAGCTAAAACATACTGTAGAAAATTTACTAGATATGACTAGGATTCAATCCAACAAACTTACTTTTAAAAAAGACTGTTGTGACATGAGAGATCTCATTAATTCTATTGTAAGTAAGAATCAAAGACTTCTTAAAAACTATCATTTGGATATTAAGTATCAAGATGATTTGCATTTAGTGTGGATTGATTCTAAATTATTTGAGCAAGCTCTTGCCAATATTATTCTTAATGCGGCAAATTATTCACCAGTGAATTCTACAATCACAATAAAAGTAAATGATGAATTAGATAAGCAAATCATCATTATCAATGATGAAGGCAAAGGTATACAAGAACCTGAAAGAGATAAAATCTATGATAAGTTTTATCGTGCCCCAAATAGTCCTGCCGGAGGAACTGGTCTGGGACTGTATATCAGCAAAGAAATTTTTGACCTACATTCTGCTAGTATTACTGTAGTTGAGGGAGAGAACAACAAAGGATCTAAATTTATAATCTCTCTACCTATAGAGAATCATGGAACAGAACTATAAAATTCTCATTGTTGATGATGATTCTTCAATTAGAAAGTTTTTGAAATTAAGCTTAGAAAATTCTTCTTATATTGTCGCTACCGTAGAAAATGGCAAAGAAGCTCTTAAAACTATCCATAACGACAAGCCAGATATAGTAATTCTAGATTTAAATTTACCCGATCTTTCAGGCAAAGAATTATTACAACTAATAAAAAAAGATTTCTCAATCCCGGTCATTATGCTAACTGTAGAGGATAGTGACGAGCAGAAAGTCGAATTACTAGATGCCGGCGCAGATGACTACTTAACCAAACCTTTTAGCATTCAAGAATTACTTGCAAGAATTCGCGTGGTTATCAGGCATTATTTCTATGCCAAGGAAGAGCCTGTTTTTAGAACTAGTAATATTGCAATAGATTTCAATACTAGAACTGTTTCTAAAGATGAGCAAGCTATCAAATTAACCGCAATTGAGTATGAGATTTTTGCATACTTAGCAAAAAATGCGGGGAAAGTAGTAACTCAACAACAACTACTCAAACAAGTATGGGGACCAAATCTCACCGAACAATCTCATTATCTAAGAATTTATATTGCTCAATTAAGGAAAAAACTAGAAAAAGATCCCGGACATCCAGAAATCATTATCACGGAAACCGGTGTAGGACACCGCTTGCTAAGAATTTAGCTCTTAGCTCTGCTCTTAAAATTTCTCATATTTCCCACAATATAGTTTGATCTCAAATCATTTGTGCTACAATTAATCGAATAAAGGGGATTTTAAAATGAATAAATTAACAAAAAGAATCGCAACTATAATATTGCTTCTAGCAATAACTATTAGTACTCAGAGTGTTTCAGCAGCGACCGGGGCTGAGATTGATGCAAGTGCAAATGCTGCATTAGAAAATTTTTACAGCAAAGTGAAAGATGGTAGAGATCTGGTTGATAGTGCCAAAGGGGTACTAGTTTTTCCAAATGTCTATAAAGCAGGATTTGTTTTTGGTGCAGAATATGGTGAAGGTGCTTTACGAGTTAAAGGTGCAACAGTAGACTACTACAGCACTACAACAGGTTCTTTCGGCTGGCAACTTGGCGCTCAGAAAAAATCTTTAATCATGCTTTTTATGGATGATGCAGCTTTAAGTAAGCTACGCACTAGCTCTAACTGGAAGGCTGGAGTAGATGCTTCTGTTACTGTTATTGCAATTGGTGCTGACGGATCTATTGATACGCAGAAACTCAATAAGCCAATCATTGCCTTCGTTCTAGGTCAAAAAGGCTTGATGTATAACCTAACGCTTGAAGGTACCAAACTTAATAAATTGAATAAGTAATCTGTTGTAGTATAAAAGCTATGAGTGATAACTTGGTTCAATTGCCATCTATACATCCACGGGATCTTGCTGTGCGCATTATCGATAGTGATGAAGACCGACTTAGAAGTACTCATGCAATGGTTCAAACTATGTTGCCCGAAGAAGTTGAAGTAACATCGGCAAGACATCCAGAAGTAGTTAGAAAAGAATTAGAACTATTAGCAGAAGGCGAAGAATCAACTTATACAAAAAGAAAATATAATATTTTTCTTCCAAGAACTAAATTCCAAAATTACAATAGTTTGTTTACAAGTCGCATGACTAGCTTCGATGATGAAAAATCCGTAAGGAAATTAGATGATCATACTGGTGTCTTTAAGATGCTCAGAACTTATTGGGATTTCTTGACTCAAGCAGGAGGAAAATTCTTTAATGCATTTCTTATAGATTCTAGCGATGCTAATCCACAAATGTTTGATGATTATGAGACAAATATTCATCTAGCTAATTATCCTAATCCAACTGAAAAAGTTGAGAATCAGAAAATAACTCAAATTCAACTTATTGATGGTGAAGAAGATTTTTCACGGGGACAACTAGAAAAAATGTTTGTGCATTTCGACAAATTAGTTGAAGCTGATTCTTATAAATAAAAGTCAAAAAACTAAAATAAAATCCTTTGTATAGATCACTATTCATGCTGGGGAGCGATCTTGATTACAAGAGAGGGAATAGATGTCAATGCTCGCTGGAACTTTTAATGGCTTTGGAAGAAGTTTATTCTTTACCTTCATTAATCAGCTTAGACCTTTAATCAAACCCTTATTAGCATTAACTCCACTTGCATATTTATGGGCTAGCAGCAGAAGCCGAGAAACTGAAGCATTAAAAACTATAGAAGATAAATTTTGCAGT
>CAYQSL010000070.1:0-7337 GCA_964420165.1 uncultured Gammaproteobacteria bacterium
TTTTCTTGCAGAGATGATACAGATCTTGATATCGAAATTTCCAGCTAACCTCATGCCAAAGCCATCTAAAGAACAAAACTTCTTAAAGATTTCACCTTTCTCGTTAATGAAGATAGACCCATCTGTTAGCACGCCATCAACATCAAAACCAATCACTTTGATCTTAGTTGCTCTATCTCTTAATCTTTCCGAAATATTTTCAAACACCATATGGATCTCTTAGAAACCAAAAACAAGCATATCATTTAAAATTGTATTTAATATATGATTCTTGATTCACTCAGACAGATTATTTTCGGAACTCCCCTTGCTACTGAGGATGAGGAAGAACATAAATTAGGCGTCCCTTTAGGCTTAGCAGTTTTTTCTGCAGATGCTCTTTCTTCAACCGCTTATGCAACCGAAGAGATTTTAATAGCTTTGGTTGGTAATAATTTTGTGGGGGCTTTAACGACCATTCCTTTAGCAGTAGCAATTGCCATCATTATATTAATAGCTTTAGTGGTTTTTTCTTATATACAAATTATTTACGCTTATCCACAAGGTGGTGGTTCATATATAGTAGCTAGAGAAAATCTAGGTAAAATGCCAAGCTTACTTGCTGCTGCATCTTTATTGATTGACTATGTTCTAACGGTCTCTGTAAGTACTTGCGCAGGCGTTGCTGCAATTACTTCTACTGGTTTTATCCCGCATTCTTTTGCGGTAAACCTCTGTATCATTTTTATTTTAATTATTACTATGATTAATCTGCGTGGCTTAAAAGAATCGGGCGTGACTTTTGCCATGCCAGTTTATTTCTTTCTTTTAAGCATGCTCTTTTTACTCGTGATGGGTTTTAATAAACTTATTGTTGGACATTTCGATTTTACAAGTATTTTCCCTGGGAGCCATAATACGCCTGCTGGTTCTTCACTGACCCAATTTAGTTTTATCCTACTTTCTTTGAAAGCTTTTTCTCATGGCTGTTCTGGCTTAACTGGTATTGAAGCAGTAGCAGATGGCGTGAAAGCCTTCAAGGCTCCATCTAGCAAGCAAGCTAACCGGACTATGCTAACTATGGCTGTTTTACTTTCAACTATATTCTTAGGGGTAACGATACTTGCTATTGCTTTCCATATTGAACCAAGAGAAGGTGAAACTGTCTTATCGCAAATTGCAAAAGCTACTTTTGGAGAAGTCAGTCCAGTTTATTACCTCGTGCAAATTTCTACAATGTTGATTTTAGTTTTAGCAGCCAATACAGCTTTTGCTGATTTCCCTAGAGTTGCTAATTTCCTGGCTGCTGATGGTTATTTACCAAGACAACTTGCCAACCTTGGAGATAGATTGGTTTTCAACAATGGTATAGCTGCCTTAGGATTGATTTCAATTCTTCTGGTGGTTTTATATCATGGTGATACTCACTCTTTGATTCCTTTATATGCAGTTGGTGTATTTATTTCTTTTACTACTTCTCAGTTAGGTATGGTTGCTCATCACCGTAGTCGTAAGGGCAAAAATTGGAAATTTGGTTTAACTGTTAATTTATGTGGGGCAATAGTTACTTCTATAGTTGCAGTCATAATTATGGTTGAAAAATTCGTAGAAGGTGCTTGGATACTACTGTTTGTAATACCACTTTTGATCCTACTTTTCTTAGAAGTTAAAAAACACTATTTGCAATTTGTTAAGCAAACCAAAGTTATAGATAAAGAAGAGTATTTAATCGATAAAGAAAATAAAGTTTTGGTTCTAGTTTCGAGTTTTAGTAAAGGTTCGTTCCAAGCTATTCAATATGCAAAATCTATATCTAACAATATTGAAGCTGTGCACATTGAGTTTAATGTGGAAGCAACTGCAATTTTTAAGAAAGACTGGGAGGAATCTTATCCAGGTACTAAACTTACTGTGCTTGAATCTCCGTATAGATCTTTAGTTAGACCTATTGTGCAATATATTGAAGACCAAAAAACACAAAATCCACATACTTGGCTTACGGTGATAATTCCAGAATTTGTTACCCATGAGCTTTGGCACAATATTCTGCATAACCAAACAGCTATGTTACTTAAAGCCTTCTTGAGATTCAAGAAGGGAGTAGTGGTTACTACTGTTAGATTCTTTTTGGATGATTAAACCTACCCATAAAGTCTCATCTGCTGCGTTACGTATTTGTGTGTCATTGCGAGGAGTGAAGCGACGAAGCAATCCATCTACGAAAGCTTTGGTGGTATGGATCGCCACAGCCGCTTTGCGGCTTCGCGATGACGGCATCTGAGAACTTTCTAAGTAGATTTAAAATTAATTAGTTAAAAACAACAAATCCTAATGCTCTTAATTCTTCTATTTCAGACTGAGGAATGCTTTGAGTATAAAAATTAAAAGTACCATGAATATTTGTATCTAGATTTTGACTTTTAAAATGATCAATAAGTTTTCTAATACTTGTTAGTTTATTATCACTGGCATTGATCTCAAAATATCTAATAGGATTAAAATCTACATTTATTTTTGTTGAAACTAAGTCAATGACAGGCATTTCTTCTAAAAGGTTATTTGTTAAATAAATAACGAAATAAGTGGAATTTTCATTAGAAAAATTTAGTGTTAAAGAATCTATAGCGGAAATCTTATTGTTATGCAGTTTTAGATACGTTTGAATATAAGAGGCTTGATTATCGTAGATATTAATCTTAGTAATTTTTTGAATTTCATTATAGGAAAGATCTAATTCGGAAAGAGATTTTATTGCAGTTAGGTCAAGATTACTTATATTAGAAATTTTATTGTTAGATAGGTTTATAGAACTAAAAGAATCAGAAAAATGATTTTTGCTTTGTAGTAAATTAATCAATGGATTAATGTTAGTTATTTGGTTATAACTTAGATCCAAATATTCTATATTGAAGTTTTGGGGTCTACTAATTAAAGAGTCAAATACTTTAATATCTTCATCATCTAAAAGGTTGTTACTTAGGTTAAGTCCAGAGAGATTTATATTTCTATTGTCTTGAAGAAAGTCTAAATCTGAAATTAAGTTATTACTTAAGTTCATGTAACCGCCATTGCTTGACCCTAAGAATTTTGCTGTTGAATTAATAGCATTTGAATTAAGATATAAACTATAGTCGTTATTAATAAAAGGTATATCTTCAAGTTCTTTCAGGCTTTGAATATTATTGTTTTCAAGAGAAATTCTTTTTACATGTTTGTCTTTAAGAGCGTTCTTGATCCAACTTAGCTTGCTAATTTTATTAGAATCCAATTGCAGAGAGTCAATAAAAAGATTCGACTTTAAATTAAGATTAGTTCCATTCCCTGTAATCAAATTAGAACTTAAAGTTAAGTCATCTATTTTGCCACTAAGGTGATTGAGTAAATTAAGGTCTGTAAATAAATTGTTGTTTAGTTGTAAATATGGAGAAGGATATTCTTGATCGAATGATAAATCTAAGCCATTTAAATTTCTTAACTTATTATTAGAGAAATTGGCATAACTTAAATTTGGTAATGAAGCAGGAAGTCCATTTAGATTTTCTAATTTATTGTCTCCGAAATATAGATTCTGTATCGTTGATCCATTGCTTGGGAAGCCGCTTAATGATTGTAATTTACATGGAGCACAACTTAATTCTCTTAGATTTTGAATTGGAGTCATTACTTCTAAAGTGCTTATATTGTTAATTGATAAATATAATTCTTCTACTGAATCAATTTCTAATTTATCTAAATTACCAATGAAATGAACTTCATATAAATTAGGATTATTAGTTAATTTAATGTCCTTAGTAACTATATTATGAAAATGTAGTTCGGATAATTTTGGTTGACCATCAATAGTTATTGAATCAATAAAACTTGTTTGATCTTCTTTGCCTAAAGTTAAATATTCTAATTCAGGAAATTTATTTACTGCGATTTGATCTAAAAAATTACTATTGAAATTTTTATTTTTTGTATAAATGATGCTTATAGACCTTACCTTTGGTAAGTTCCAGTCCCAATCTGTTATTGCAAGGTTATCTAAAAGTAGTTCAGTGAGATTTAATTTTTTTAATGGGTTGAGATTTAAAGGATTTGTTGAGTTGTTTTTTCCACCATATAAGTAAACTTCATGTAAATTGTTTAATTGATTAATCCCCTTCAAGCTAGATATAGGATGAACTTTATTATTGTATTGGTTTGTAATAAAAGTTATATTGCCAGCTTTTTTGTTTTTGCTTAATTTGCAACCTCTGCCATGACCACAATAACCTCCTATTGAGTTACTAAAATTAGGATCTTTAAAATTTAAATCTCCAAGCCTAGGAGTATTCTGACAATTATTAATAACCAATAAATTTGGATTATTCTCTTTAAGGCGTTTTATATTTCTACAAAAAAGACTTGGATTATTCAATACATTTATAGTTTCTAAATTAGGAAATTTAGAGTCATATAGCCTGCTTATACTGCTAATTTTGTTTGATTTTAAATTAAGCTTTGTAAGTTTATTGAGTATTTTAATTCCATTAACTGTTTCAATACTTTTGTTCACACATTTTAATGTAGTTAGATCTTGTAATGAATCCAGGTTCTGAGTCATTGCAGTTTCTTTAATACAAGCTTTTAGGTTTTCATCTTCAATAACTTGAAGTTCGCCATTTAATTCTTGGGCACTGAGTTGGCTTTTAATTTGTTGTGGTGCGTTTAATGCAAAGCGAGCTTTGGCTAATTTTGGTTGAGAGATTGCGCTTGCGGAGTTGCCTAGTAAAAATATGAAGATGATAGCGAAATTGAGCATTCGACTATATTACCATTTAGAGTCCTTAATAGACTGGATTGCCACGACCTCTTCGAGGTCTCGCAATGACGGCATTTGATTAAAAACTAAAATCTAATTCTTCCAAATCTTTCTTAAACATTTCCATTAGTTGGATATTGTTCTCAAAGACTGTAATGCCTTTGTTGTTGAGGGCTTGAGCTTTGGAAAGTGCCATGGCAGCAGAGATATTGCCATCTTCTAAAGAGATTTCTCTTGTTTTTTTATCTAAGAAAATAGAACCATGTTCTGCATTCAAGAGATCACTGTAATTAGATTTAAGAGATTGAGTCCAGCGATAACCTGAATCAAGCTCGTCGATAATTGCAAGTCCATCTGCATCACCTAAATTAATATGGAAGGAAACTTTTCTTGTTTTCAGTAATTCAGCCAGAAAAACAATCGGATTGCGGTTGTCATTTTGCCAGCTGAGAAGCCCACGGTGACTGGTGTTGAACTTGTTTACTATCTTGACAAAGCCTGAGAAGTTTTTTTGTGTTGCTTTGCTTTTTAAAACAAATTCATAATCAAAATTATGTGTGTGTCTTTTAAGGACTAATTCGTTATCTAACCTTCTTAATTCTGAGAGCTGATTTGTAAGTGTTTTTATTACGTCAGGATCTAAATTTTGGTTTTTTAATTGCAGTTCAATTTCTTTAATTAATAGATCTTTCTTGCTTTCACTGTACTCAAAGAAATGCTCGCCAAAAAGCATGTCTAAAGTTTTTTGGTTTACTGTAGAAACATCATAGGCAAAGAGCTTTAGAAGAGTAACTCTAAAGTCCTCTAAACCTTCCCAAATGAGAACTTTTTCTTGCCAGTTAGTAATTACCACTGTTGATTAAATCTTCTTTTTCTTGGATAGTGTTTTGAATTTCTTCTATTTTTTCACCATCTTCAGGATTGCTAGTAATTGTTTCGTCTTCGTCCTGTGCATGGAGTTCAGAATTTCTGATGAATTCTACTTCGCCACGACCGGCTTTCTTAAGTACTTTTTGTAATTCAATACCGTTTTGGCTTAATTTAAAATTCTCAGTAAAGAATTTACTAGTATGAAGAATATTAGAATTGCCATCCTTGGTTTTTTTGACTAAGCCCATGTCAATTAATTCTTTGACATGTTCATAGACACCGCCGCCACGAATCTCAACTAAATCTCTTTGTAAAATAGGCTCTTTAAGTGCGATTGTAGAAAGAGTTCTAAGTACTGCTGTTCTAATTTCTATAGGTAGAATGTCTTGAGTAAGTTCTTCGAATTCATCTCTAACCTGCATGCAATAACCATTTGCGCAATCGATAACGATTCCGCTTTCTCTATCTTCGTATTCTTGCA
Organism: uncultured Gammaproteobacteria bacterium; assembly: GCA_964420165.1. Taxonomy (GTDB): domain Bacteria; phylum Cyanobacteriota; class Vampirovibrionia; order LMEP-6097; family LMEP-6097; genus CAYQSL01. Next base: position 6,117 of record CAYQSL010000070.1, read on the forward strand.
TGAGCTGATTAAGGCATTGGCTTACCAGATCTAAGTCTGCGCCAGCTTGCTCTGCAATACTTACTGCAGATATTGGTTTTTCGCTTAAGAATAAAACTGCTTCAATTTTGGCTTTAAGTCTTTTAATCTTGCCTTGTTTGGATTCTTCAATTAATTCTCTGATCTCAAGGAAATTCTCATTTCTGGTTTCTTGTAGCTTTTGAGATTCAGCTTGGTTTTCGTTTGTAGAATTATAAGAAAAATCGAATCCAGAACTAGGAATAGATTTGTTGATTGCATCAATAGTTTGGAAGTAGTAATCAGTCTCTTGGTTCATATATCCACAATTCTCCATAAAATTCTTTTTGTTCAAATCTTATTTTATTTTCATGAGCAAGGAAGCACATTGCAAGGAAAGTATTCGACCAATCGCCGGTAATTCTTACTAAAGCTTGAAATTCTAATCCCTCATTCCCCATTAGATATTCAGGTAACATTAATTCAAGTCTTTTGATAAAGGGCTCAAGATCCTCTGTGTGAGTGAGCTCCATAATATCATCCGATAGTTCTGGGGTAATAATATTATAAGCATCTAGATCAAAAAGTTTTTGTTGTCTGCGAGCAAGTTTATTTTCTTCTTCTTCGCGCGCATCTTGAAGAGCATTGATTAAATCTTGCAAAGTAAGTTTTCTAAATCTCTTACCTTTCTGAATAAATCTTCTACGAATCGCAGATTCAAGATCATTAAAAGTGATTTGCTTGATATTGTCACCAGCCATCTCTTCATCAAGAAGGTATTGATCATCAAGTTCTCGGTGTAGCCCTATATTAAGAGCTGCATTTGACTCAGCTAAAAGTGCATCACTTTTCATTCTTAAGAGAACTGCAGCATAAAAAATTGCTCTGCCGGCTTCTTTTAAATTATCTGTTTTATTAGATTCAATTGCTTTTAAGAACTTAGTTGTAATCTTCTCTAGATCTATATCCCAAGGATCTAAATCACCTTGTCTTGCAAGGTCAACTAGAATTTCTAAGCTTGCATCGTCGACATTGTACTCAAGATTCTCTAGGCTCTCATCTTTTACAACTATTGGATTAAATTGAAGATTCTCCATGCTCTAAACTTAGGCAGCTGCCATTAATTCCCCTTGTTGATCAAAGTGGTCTATTTGTTTAACACCAATTACTAGGCTAAAGCCTATAATACAAACTGAGACACAAAAAGCTCTGTCAGATAGTTCA
>CAYQSL010000071.1:0-7283 GCA_964420165.1 uncultured Gammaproteobacteria bacterium
TCTTTAGCAAGTCTTTTAGCCTCGCGTTCCTTAACCTTCTCAAGCTTAGAGTGTTCTTTGTCTTTTAATTTATCGAGACGATCTCTCTCTTTCTGCTTAAGTCTGTCTAAACGCTCTTTCTCAAGCTGTTTAGTAGACTTCTCTCTTTCTTTAAGTTTAAGAAGCTTCTCTTTTTCTTTTTGCTTCTGGAATTTTTCGCGATCCTTCTCTTTACGAAGCTTTTCGCGTTCTTTTTCTTTACGGAGCTTTTCTTTCTCACGTTCTTTTTGCAATCTAAGCTTTTCTCTTTCTTTAGCTAGCTTTTCTTTGAGCTTTGCTTGAGCTAGCTTGTCTTTTTGGACCTTAGCGCTCTTTTTAGCTTGTACCTTAGAACTTGCCGCCGTCTTTTTAACTGGCTTAGTAACTTTTTTAGCAACCTTCTTAGTTGCAGTTACTTTTTTAGTTGTTTTTTTAGCTTTTTCAGAACTTGCTTTTGACTTAGAAGCCTTGGTGCGCTTCTTGTTATCTTCTTTACGTTTAATAGAATATAGCCTCTTTCTTTCAAGTTCACAGTCCCTACAGGAATTAGGCCTGTAGGTCACTCGATTTTTCGCATTTAATTTAACACCACAAACAGTGCAGTTGGCATGCATCTCAGAAAGAATTCTATATCAAAAAGCCAACTTGGCCAAGGCCACTTCGGCCAAAGGCCGTAATAAACTTCTTTTTTTAAGATATTATTTATTCTTAGCTATGATTTATATAGCTAATTGAGTTAAATTTGTCCTCTAAAAAAAATATAAATTCATTAGAACAAATTCGTCCCCTTGATTCGGGGCTTAAAAGTTTTGATAGCAAGAAGTTCAATTTGACTCTTAATAGAGAAATTGCCGAGACTCAAAGTCTCAATCAACATGAGCAGATCTTCTATAGACTCCTGGGATTTTTCCTCACTGGGCAAATTGAGAAGTTTAGCCAAATCATTCAAGAAGACCCTAGCCTAGTTTCAAGCTTGGAGATCAAAGCTTTAAAGATCCTGGCGTATCTTAAACAGAATCAAGAATTGACGGAAAAAGATATTTTTCCTTTTACTCTCTTAGGTACTTTAAGTAAGAGAAAAATATCTGAGAACCTTGCACGCAAATTAGCTTGGTTAATTAAAGCTCTACACAAAAATATTTCTGGCTTTGATTTACTAGCTGAGGAGTCAAAAGATTTTAAATCCAAGTTATGGAAACTTAATCAACTAATTCCAGAATTTACCTTCCACTATAGTCTTTTAATTCTCGAAGAAAAAATTACTGACCAATATGAAAATCTATTTAAAGAAGTAAATGCCTACAAAGTTAATTTAGAAGATCTCTTTGATGCAGAAGAAATTGATAGACACAGTAAGTTAGAAAAAATTTGGAAAAATTTTTTACTTAGCCTCTACTATCGCCGACTAGGTAACACAGAAGAAACAGAAAAATATTTACAAGCTTATAGAGAAGTTTTTGATCTTGAACTTTTTAAACCAGTCAAGATCGAAGCTTTAGGCAATAGTACTTTTTATCCAAGAACTGAAGTCTTAGCTAATTGGGAAAAGATTCTAGAAGAAGCTGATGGCTTCCAAAGAGAAGCAGAAACTCTTGCCGGCTTGTATACCAATACTTGTGAATATTTCAATTGCTCAGATTGCTGCTCACATACTTTCCCAATAATGAGCCTTACTGAATTTAAATATTTAAGTGATTGGCTAGAAAAAAATAATTATGATATTGAAAAAATTCGTCAGCGCTCAGAAGAGATTCAAGAAGAACATCTCAAGCTCTATGGTTCTCGTTTAGAGATACTTGATAAAACACTTCCTGAGAATTTAATTAGAGGTGTAGAGAATCCTCATGGCTTTAAATTCCGTTGTCCATTTTTGGAAGAAGGTAAATGTTCAATTCATCCAGCTCGTCCACTTATATGTAGAGGCTTCGGATCTAGCACTGATAATGAAGTGAGTATCAAGACTTGTAATTTTTATCAAACTCAGTTTATGCACAATGCTGGACCCGAGAACAAACGTTATGCCTACGACCTGCGCCAAGCACAAATGCTGGCTCGTTCAAGTGACAAAACACTAACTGATGGCAAAGAACTTAAAGGGACTTTAGTGGCGTGGTTTGCACAAAAGTTTAGTGAAAACACCTAATTAGATGCCAATTATTGGCAAGATGTCTATATTTTCAAAATACCGCTTGACATATCGATAACTAATTAGCTAAGATCTTCTATTATGGATCTTAAAGCTCTCGCAAATAGTTTAGGTTTAGGTGGATTTGTTTCCAATGGCGCTGAAGCTTCAAACTCAGGTCCACAAACTCCCGAAAATACGGTAGAACAAAGAGCACCTCAGAGTTCAGATGCTACGCGTACAGCTTTACAACAACTAGCGACAGACCCAAAATTTTTAACAGAAGTTAGAACTGCGGCAAGAGAGGGTGCAATAGAGGGTCAGAATACTGCACTACAGGGACTGTTAAAAACTATTACTGGATTTTTAACACCTTTCTTGAATCATGGAACATCAGCTGATCAAGATCCTGTTAACATGTTGAAAAATTTTATTGAAGGTATGGCAGGCAAACCAGCAGAAGCTCAAGCAGATACAGGAAATATTTTGTCTCAACTTGGACTAGGAAATATTAGTAGCCTAGCAAGTTTAATGGGTGGCAGTCCTAAAGAAGCTGAAGCTCCTAAACCTGTATTAGAAACAACTCCAACTCAAACTACTCCACAATCTATTACTTCATTATTGAGTGCACTTTCGGGACAGTCACAGAAAGCAGCACCAGTGCAAGCAGCTTAGAGATTATTTAGAAGAATTTCTTGCGTGCTAAAATCAAGGCATGAATAAAAATTTATCTCGTAGAGAGTTCCTTGCAAGTATCGGTGTAACTGCAGGTGCTCTAGGACTCGCTCAATTAGCAGATTTGGGCAAAAGTGTTCAAGCTAGAACCAATGTACTTGCAAGAGGCAAAGACAAAGATTTATATCCAATATTAGAAGATGGCAAATACATCAAAAAAGATTTTTCACATCTTACTAGAAACAAAAAATTAGTTTTCAGTCCTGAGATCATTCAAAATCACATTGGTCTTTATAATGGCTACGTTGATAATGTAAACAAAGCAGAAGCAATGATGGCTAAAGGTGAAGTAGATGATTACTCACTTAAGCATCTGGCATTCTCACTTAATGGTATGGCTTTGCATGATATTTATTTTTCAAATATGACTACTGATTCTACTAAACGCTCTGGCAGTTTAACTAAAGCTCTAGAAGAAACTTTTGGATCTTTTGATGCTTATATGAAAAACCTAACTACTATTGCTACTAAAGTAGAGGGCTGGTCTATTACCGGATTGAATTTACTTAACGGTAAAATTTTCAACTACGGTGAAGATACGCATAGTGGAAATTTCCCAAATTTCGTAGTGCCAATTCTTGCTTTAGATGTCTATGAGCATGCCTATGTAATGGACTTTGCTAAAGAAGGCAAAACTAGATATATAGATGTTTTCACTAGAACTATTGACTGGGATTTAGTGAGCAGACGCTATGATGCTGCAAAAAACCTTGTTTAGTGTAAAATAGACTTGCCGTAATAAGGTTAAGAGTCGTCATTGCGACTGCCACGCTACGCTCGCAGTGACGGCGAAGCAATCCATTTAGTAAGAGATTCTTGGTAGTGTGGATTGCTTCGTCACTCTGTTCCTCGCAATGACGCAGCAATTCATCTCACATGCTTCACACTTCTATCACAGAAAAATACCACGAACTAATTCAAAAGCTTAACCGCTGGAATGATGCTTACTATTTAGAAGACAATCCCGAAGTAGATGATGCTGTTTACGATGCAGCAATGACTGAACTTCTAGAAATAGAGAAAGCATCTCCTGAATTACTTAGTTCTGAAAGTCCATCTCAGCGTGCAGGCACCAGCACTGCCACTACAAAGTTTGCCAAAGTCAAACATCTAGTGCCAATGATTAGCTTGGCTAATGCTTTTGGTGAAGGCGAGATTAGAGACTGGGAAGAGCGCATCAATAGAATCATCGGCAAGGAAACTCCGCGTAATTATGTTTTCGAATTAAAAATCGATGGACTGAGTATTGGCATAGATTACAAAAACGGCAAACTCATCAAAGCTGCTACCAGAGGTGATGGCAAGATTGGTGAAGATGTAACTGAAAATATTAGAACTATCGAAAGCTTACCTGAAGCAATTGATTACCAAAAAGCTTTTTCTATTCGTGGCGAAGTTTATATCTCGAAGAAAAACTTTGAACAAATTAACGAAGAACAAAAAGCCAAAGACGGCATCATCTATGCAAATCCACGCAACACTGCATCTGGCTCCCTAAGACAGCTAGACTCGCAAGTTACCGCCTCAAGGAATTTAGATCTATTTAGTTATGCATTCTTTTCATTCAATGCACTTGGAGATTTAGGCAGTAATCGTGAAGAAAGTGATATTGAAAATGATTTCAAAACTCACTACGAATGTTTAGAATTTTTAGACAAGTTGGGCTTTAAAACCAACAAAGACAATAATATACTTTGCAAAAATATTGATGAGGTAATAGATCTATATCATTCATGGCAAGAGAAAAGACATGCACTGGGATATGAGATTGATGGTGCAGTTGTAAAAATCAATGAAATAGATTTACAAAAAACTTTAGGCTCTACAGCTAAATCTCCACGTTGGGCAATTGCCTTAAAATTCCCAGCAGAAATAGCTGAAACCCAAATAGAATCAGTAGTTTACGAGGTTGGTAGATTAGGCACTATCACTCCAGTAGCAAATCTTCTGCCAGTTAAACTTGCAGGCACTACCGTTAAAAGAGCAACCTTACACAACTTCGATCAAATAGAGAGACTTGGAGTTAAAGTACTGGACTTTGTAAAAGTGCGCAAAGCCGGAGAAATTATTCCTGAAATCATTGAAGTTAACTTGGAGAAAAGACCAGCAAACGCTTTGGAAATAACAATCCCTAGTCATTGTCCAGCTTGTGGTTCTGAAGTAGAGAAAGACGAAAGCAGTTATCGCTGTATTAATATTGCTGGCTGTCCAGTACAAATTCAGCGTCGCTTACAACACTGGTGCTCTAAAGGAGCTATGGACATTAATGGAGTTGGACCTGCATTAATCGCTTCACTACTCGAGCATAAATTAATTGCCAACCCTTTAGACTTATACAGATTAAAAATTGCTGACTTAATAAACCTTGAGCGCATGGCAGAGAAATCTGCAAAGAATGCAATAGCCTCAATAGAAGCCAGCCGCAGTCGAACTTTCAGCAAGTTCCTTTATGGCTTAGGTATTAAACACATTGGCATAAATATTGCTGCCCTAGTTGCAAATTACTATCCAAATTTTGAAAGCTTAGAAAAAGAAATTTTAGAAAATAAAGGCGAGAATTTAATCAAAGTCGATGGACTTGGAATTAAGATCATTGAATCCTTAGTACAATTCTTCAACTCTGATAATTTCAAATCTATAAAAAGAGAATTGGAAGCTAATCCAAATTTACTTGCTTTACAAAGTGATGAAGCTAAGAAGCTTAGTAATAAACTCGAAGGCAAATCTTTTGTTATCACTGGAACACTTGCCGAGAGTAGAACTTACTACGAGGATTTAATCAAAGCTAATGGCGGCAAAGTTAGTGGCTCAGTCTCCAAGAAAACATCTTACTTACTATGCGGGGACAGCCCAGGCTCTAAATATGATAAAGCCAAGGAGCTAGAAGTAGAGATTCTTGATGAGAATGGGTTTGCCGTCATTCTCAGCCCCAAAGGGGCTGGGAATCCAGATTACTAAATTTATCCAGTAGACTGGATCCTCACGCCATCTTCGATGGCTCAGGATGACGGCGCTTGCTTAATAACATAGAATATATATATATATGAATCAGCGAACGACTCTAGCTTTCACAACAATTCTATTCCTTACTAATCTGACCTGCCACGCTAAAGAAATAGACATTGGTCTGCATGATGCAATCAATAGACTTTATATCGGTGCAAATCAAGATTTCAAAATCCAAGAAGGTGAAATCACCATCATCGAAAAGAAATCTGGTGATGCGGTTCTGGTGAGATCTTCACCTGCCGCTGCAAATTCACTAGTTATCGCTTCAGCGCCAGATCTAGTTACTGCCAAATCTAAACTAACAATCAGCTGTAAAGAAACTAAAGAGCCGTGTATTTTACAAATTAAGACTTCACAAGAAGACAGTAATAAACATGATAAATTTCGCGGCACTATTGTTATAGTTCCAAGTAAAGAAAGCTTCACAGTTATCAATCATGTAGATCTAGAAGACTACCTCAAAAGCGTCGTACCAAGCGAGATGCAGGCTAGCTGGCCTCTTGAAGCTCTTAAGGCACAGGCAGTAGCAGCGCGCACTTATACTCTTGCAAAACTTGGCAGAAGAAAAAATCTTGGCTATGACCTCAAACCAACTGTAGAAGACCAAATGTATCTTGGTTATAACCACGAAGACCCAAGAAGCACTAAAGCTGTCGAAGCAACCAAAGGTAAATTCCTGGTAGATAAGCAAGGAAACTTTATTGATGCCTATTACAGCGCACACAGCGGGCAAGCTTCAAGCATGCCAGAACATACTTGGCAAATCAGCCCTAAGCATTACTTAGTAGCAAGCCCAGAACCAAGTGACGATAAAAGAAACTGGCAAAATACTTTTAGCAAAGCTGATCTAGAGGGCAAACTTAAAGATCTAAAATTTCAAGAGATCGCTGGAGTCTCAATTACGGAGCGTAGTCCAGAAGGCAGAGCAAGACAAGTAATGGTAAGTGGTCTAAAGCCTAACAAAGCAACTCTGCAACATCACACTTTAACTGGTGAAGAATTTAGACATCACTTAGGTTTAGCAAGTACTTACTTCAGTATCAAAAATCAAAACATCAGTGCCAACAAAAATTACAGCATTACTCTGGAAGGTAGTGGACATGGGCATGGTGTGGGCATGTCACAGTACGGTGCTAAACGCCTTGCCGAGAAAGGCAGAAACTACGAAGAGATTCTAGGACACTTTTATAAGAAAGCTAAGTTAGCTGAATTTAAGAACTAGTTTAGTTCTGCTCGTGTTGGCATATCTTTAAAAACTTGCTCAATTTTATTCATATCTAAATTACCAGAAGGTAATTGTTTTTTAAGTTGTTCTAAAGCTGCAAGTAATTTAGGTTGATTATTTCCAATATCTTCTTGTACTTTTCCTAATACCCTTGTCATCATAGCTTCATCA
>CAYQSL010000072.1:0-7093 GCA_964420165.1 uncultured Gammaproteobacteria bacterium
GATACACCAGTATCGGTCTATAGCAAGCTAAAAAGCAAATCCCCAGATGCATTTATATTTGAGTCTGTGATTGGTGGTGAGAAGATTGGACGCTACTCTTTAATTGGCTATAAACCAATTGAGAAGCTAGTTTCAAAGCCAAACGATGAAGTGGATTGTTATGAGTTATTAGAAAAAAAACTCATAGAACTCAATGGTTCTAAAGATCTAAAAGTAAGTAACTTACTGCCATTCTTTTATAGAGGCTATGTGGGATTTTTTTCTTTTGAATCTATCTCTTGGATAGAGCCTAGTTTGAAGCCTAAGAAAGCTGATTTACCTGAGATGTATTTATTGCTTGTAGGTACTCTTGTAGTTTTTGATCATGTGACACAGAAGATTTACTTGATCGATAATTCCCTTAGTCATAGCAAGGACGGCGACTTGTCCTGCGAAGCTTTAGCGAAGCAGGAAGGGCTGGAGACCCAGTACGAGAAGTCATGCAAAAATATTTTAGAGTTAAAAGAACTAATCGAAACTAATATTGATCTTGATAGGCTTAAACTGGCTCAAACAGAAGCTTCTGTCGCAGCCGTAGATTTTAAATCTAATACAGGTGAAGCTAAGTTTGGTGAGCTTATGGCAAAAGCTAAAGAGCATATCTATGAAGGTGATGTTTTTCAAGTAGTTATATCGCATAAGTTCTATGCGGATTTAAATCTTGATCCTTTGAATGTTTATCGTTTGCTAAGAACCGTAAATCCTTCGCCATATCTTTTTGCTTTTAATTTTTCAGCTAATGACGAAGATTTTTCTCTAGTGGGTTCCTCGCCGGAGATGCTGGTAAAAGGTTCATTGATAGAGGATTCTATGCTTATTGAAGCGGAGATTCGTCCCATAGCAGGTACCTATAAAAGAGGCGACAGTCTAGAACAAGATCTTAAACTTTCTGAAGAACTTCTGAATGATCCAAAAGAAAGAGCTGAACATGTGATGTTAATTGATCTTGCAAGAAACGATTTAGGGCGTGTTTGTGAGCAAGGTTCAGTTACTGTGCCACAAAACATGATTGTAGAAAAATATTCTCATGTGTTACATATTGTTAGCTCTGTAAAAGGAATACTCAAAAAAACTTATGGAGTTTGCTCTGGTATAGAGCTTCTCAAAGCTAGTTTCCCTGCAGGTACCCTAGTTGGAGCGCCTAAAGTTGAAGCTCTCGATATTATCTCAAAGCTAGAATTAGCTCCCCGAGGCATTTATGGCGGTACTATTGGCTATTTTGGTATAGACGGAACCATAGATACCGCAATAATGATAAGAACACTTTTACTTGAGAAAAACAAGGTTACTATACAAGCTGGAGCCGGCATTGTAGCTGATTCTGAGCCAAATAAAGAGTGGCAAGAGACAATTAATAAAGCGTCCGCATTAATTAAAGTTTGCAACCTAGTTCAAAAGGACTAGAATTACGCTGGAATTTAAAAGGGAATAATTATTCTTATGATCGAAATGTTCGTGACTGGTGTTGCACTCGACGTTAGAACCAACATCCCACTAGTCATCCTCAATGATGCTGACCGCAAGTACACTTTGCCAATTTGGATTGGCCAAGCTGAGGCACAAGCTATTGCTAGAGGCTTAGGTGATATTGAGACGGAAAGACCTATGACTCACGATCTTATGACAGATATGCTTGATTCACTAGAAGCTTCAGTTGATTGTATCGAAATCAATTCCTATGAAGATTCAACATTTTTTGCATCGATAATTTTAATTGATAAAGAAGAGATATCTCATGCTATCGATTCAAGACCAAGTGATGCCATTGCACTTGCTTTAAGAACCGAAGCACCAGTTTTTGTATCAGAAAAAATTCTAGAAGATGTGGGTAAACAAATGCATGTTCTTTCAGATAGTGAAGGTAAAGTTGATCCTATTGCTGATCCTGAAGCTCGTAAAGAATTTAAAGAGTTTTTGAAAAATGTAAAAGCTTCTGACTTTTCATTGGATAAGTCTAAGGGCTTTGAATTCGAGTAAATAAAGTTTCTATACCCTGCTCGAATGTTGAGTTTTAATGGGTTCGTCTAAACTTGTTCTTGGACCAAATTAAGCTCGCTTTGAAACACACTCCGTGAATCAAAGTTATTTGTGTGTGAATAGTTTCTAGAAACTTCGCAGCTCGCTAATTTAGTTTCCAATCCAAGTTTGCCTCACCTCATAATCACTCAAATATTCTCGCAGAGCTATATAAACTCTATTTGCTATTTTAGGATTATAATAGTTTTTTATAAAAGAACACATTATCAACCGGAGCTAAGGGAAAGTAGCTAGGTAGCTCTTCTTTACTAAGTTGTGTGAAACCATTTTTACTATAGAAACGAATTGCCGCTTGGTATTTATCGATGGTTCCTAAGTAAGCTTTATGAGCGTTCTTTGATTGAAGTGAAGAGATTAATCGATCTAGTAATTGCTGAGCGACTTTGTAATCCTTGCCGCGAAAATCTTTAGCAACAAACATTTTACGAATTGCATAATCAGCTTCAGAAATTTTTAGCGCACCAATAGTGCCAATGACTTGATCCTCGAGAATGGCGAGTAGAAAATCTCCGCCAGAATTGATATAGAAATTGTCAATATTTATTATGTCTGGTTGCTGTTCAAGACTGAATCCAACTTTAAATTCATTGTTTTGAATATCTAAAATTAAATCAATAACTTGCTGTGAGTATTTAGGCTGAAATCCAATGATATTAATACTTTCACTCATGTAAATCATCTATAATATCAATAATAATGCTTAAACCCCGAATTCAACACTATTCAAAGTTTTGGAATGAAGTTACTTATGAAGGTTCATCCTTAATTTACGTACTTACTAAAAATGGTGAGCTGCCTAATGTCGGTGTTGACTATTTGGAATTAAAACCAAATACCAAGCTTAAACCCCATTATCACGAGGGTCCAACTGTCTTAATTTTGATCTTAGAAGGAACTGGTTTGATTCACTTAGATGGAACTGAATATGAAATCAAAAAAGGTGATGTTATAAATATTCCACCTAAAGCTACGCATGGTTTTATAAGTAAAGAAGAGAAATTGGTTTTTCTCTCAATTCAAACACCGCCTATTTACGGCGAAGAAGCTGATAAAGATACGCATTTCGTTGATTAAGATATTTAGTTCTTTGCTATCTCTATTCTGCAAGCTCGATGTAAGAATATATTGAATTACGAACAAAATCAGGATTTGCTGAAAAGTCTTTCACCAGTCCACCTAAAGTAGCTCGACTGAGTTTATCCGGATCGTTTGCCGAAAAAGGATCTCCCCATATCAACTTAACTGCTTTTGGTTCAAGACCATTTCTCATTGCTTCAATTAAGTTATCTCTGGTAGAACTCAGACTCCATTCAGGCATAATATCTTCTTTTGACTCTGATTCCAAACGTTTCTTTTGAGCTTCAACTGCTTTATTCATTGTAAGGATCAACTCATCCTTATTTACAGGATCAGGTACCTTACTGTTTAACCATTCTTGATATTTACTTTCTTCATATCCAGACATATCTACATGACTTAATTGCATTGGTCTAAAAGTTTCTAATGTGGTGTCTTCTCCTGACATGAATCGTTTCATTTGAGCCCTGTTTAATTCTTTATCCAGTTTCCTGCCTTCAAATTCTTTTGTTCTTAGATTTTGATGTTCAAGTGCTGCAGGTATGGATCCGAATCCTAGTGCAGAAACTGCAGTTATCAAGACTGGTGATTTCCTGTTAAGATCACCATTTGGCTTAATTACTCCAAATGTTTTTAAACAACGCTCTGCTACTCTACTAATCATATAAATAGATGCTAACAGGTATTATCTTTAAAATCGGGTTCTTTTTATTATTTTAATAACTTGGTAAGTTACAACTCTAACCAGTTAGGACCAACGCCGACATCTACTGTTAAAGGCACTTGTAACTGAGTTGCAGATGACATTTTCTCTATGACTAAAGCTTTAATAGCTTCAAGTTCTGGTTTGTAAACTTCCAGAACCAGTTCATCGTGCACTTGTAAGGTGATTCTAGATTTATATGATTTCTCTTTGAGCTCTTCTTGAAGATTAATCATGGCGATTTTTATAATATCTGCTGCTGTACCTTGTAGTACCGCATTAAAAGCCTGTCTCTCTTCTTCTTTAACCAGCATCTTGTTTGGGCTGTTGATATTTTGAAAGTATCTTCTTCTACCAAACTTAGTTTCAACGAATTCATTTAGGTGAGCTTCTTTGAGAATAGTATCCATATAAGGTTTGATATTTTTGAACGCATTGAAATATTTTTCGATAAACTCTCTAGCTTCACGCATCTCTATACCAAGCTGCTTAGCTGTAGCAAAGGGTCCTTGCATATATATAAGTGCAAAGTTGAGAGTCTTACCAATACGACGCAAGTCTTCAGTGACTTCATCTTCTTTAATACCAAAGATCTCCATGGCTGTACGTTTATGCACATCTTCACCACGCTTGAAAGCTTCTATCAAAGCCTTTTCGTTAGCCATATCTGCAAGTAAGCGAAGTTCAATCTGTGAATAGTCGGCACTGAGAATCACATAGTCATCATTTAATGGAATGAAGGCGCGACGTACTTTGCGTCCATATTCTGTTTTGATAGGAATATTTTGTAAGTTAGGATTGCTAGAACTTAATCTACCAGTTGCTGTTACTACTTGATTGAAATCAGAATGTAATCTGGAATCTTCTTTAGCAATCAAAGTCGGAAGACTATCAATATAGGTAGAAGCTAATTTCGAGAGAGTTCTATACTCAGTAATTAATACAATTAATGCTTTTTGTTTTTCAGTTAAACCTTCGCTGTAGAGCAAAGTTTCAAGAGTCTCTGAATCGGTAGAGAAAGCTCCAGTTTTGTTTCTTTTGCCAACAGGTTCTATTTTTAATTTCTCAAAAAGCACTCCGCTCAATTGACGAGGTGAAGAGATGTTGAAAGTTTCTTCACTGATAGCAAATACTTCCGCTTCGATTTCTTTCAATCTACCATTGACTTCAACACTAAGATCTTTGAGGAACTCTGTATCTAGGCTAATGCCTGCAAGCTCTATATCACGCAAAACTCCTATTAGAGGAAATTCTATTTCGTTTAATAGCTTTAGTTCTCTGATATCAAGCGAGTTTATATAGTGGAAGTATAGTTTGAAAGTTATTAAAGCATCTGAGGCTGCATAGCTAGCTACTTGATTAATATCGGCTTGATCGATAGTGATTTGTTTTCTGCCAACACCAATGATCTCTTCGATCTCTTGCATACGTTGATGAAAAATTCTTTTGCCTTGTGCTTTAAGACCATGTTTACTGCTTGCATTAGCTACATAGCTTGCAAGCATGGTATCAAAAAAGTTGGAATGAATTTTCCAACCGTGGCGCATAAATATTTTTTGTTCAAACTTAGCATTTTGGATGATTTGTAATTTATCAGAATCTTCCATGATGGGTTTTAATTCTCTAATGACATCCTCAAGTGGAATATGCTCTAGGTCCTGATGCATAGTTGGGATATAGTAGATCTTGATTTCGTCATCCTCAGGCATTGCTTTGTGTGAATTCGAGAAAGCAATTGCGATACCAGCAATATTGCAACTAAGAGTATTTAAACCATCTGTTTCTAAATCAATAGCAAAGATTTTTTGTGCTTTTAATTCTGTAATTAACTCGGTGAGCATCGGCATTGTAGTAACTATCACAGGAGTGCAAGTTAAAGATTCAAGTGGAGTATCAATGTCTATAAATTTGGTTTGAGTTTGAGTAATTGTTGTAGTGCCACTTTCATTGACACTAAGTTCCGTTGTAATAGTTTTTTTTGTTACTATCTCTGCGACATTACCGTTATTAAAAGGTTTGAGAATTTCTGGCAACCTTCTGAGCATAGAATTAAACTCCATGAGTTTTAGAAACTCAATTAAGTTATCAGTATCTGGCATATCCATGCGGCAATGAATGAGATTTAAATCACAGTCTTTAATGCCGTCTTCTTCAACAATAATTGTTGCCAAATATTTAGAGAGTCTGGCGTTTTCTTCTTGCTCAACTAATTTTTCTTTAGTTTTTGGTGGACCTACTTTGTCAATATTTTCATAAATCCCTTCCAGGCTGTTAAAGGCTGAAAGCAAGGTAGTAGCTGCCTTTGGACCAAGACCTCTAACTCCTGGAATATTGTCAGAACTATCTCCGGCAATACCTTTATAATCAGGAACTTGATCTGGTCTAACTCCCATTCTCTCAAAGACATGTTCTGGTGAGTATATTTCAAGTCCGCCACCACGCTGCGGTACAGCAATAGAGACTTTATCCGTTACTAATTGAAAAAGATCTTTATCACCAGAAAGAATTACTACATTGTAGTTTTCTCTTTCTGCTTTTTTTGCCATGATGCCGATGATGTCATCAGCTTCGAAGCCTGGTTCTTCTAATACAGGAATGTGAAATTTAGCAAAGCCTTCTTTTATAACTGGCCACTGTGTTTTTAGATCCTCTGGCATTTCATCTGGACGATTAGCTTTGTAATCAACAAAAAGTTCATGTCTAAAAGATGGCTGAGGTAAATCAAAAGCTACAGCGCAATGATCAGGTTTAGCAAATTCAATTACATCAAAAAGTGCTTTGAGGGTTCCATATACAGCCCAAGTAGGATTGCCATTTAAATCTCGGAGATTAGTCATCTCTAGGGCAAAGAACATTCTGAAAGCCAGATTGCTGCCGTCGATTAAAAGTAGAGTAGGTCTAGTCGCAAGTGAAGTCAATACTTATATAGTATAATATTAGTTAACAGAGTTCTTTTGAACTCTCTCTTGAAGCCAATCCCAAATTGGTATATCCTTAAAATGTATGCCTAATATCGAAGAATTATATTCAGCTAGTAAAGTCCCACTTCCAGTAAGGAAAGACATTGAGATTCCTGAAGATCTTAAAAGTAATCTAGTAGTTACTACTGTTGGCGGTTTTTTAGACAGTATCTATAACTGGGCTAGATCTAATAGTGTTTGGCCTCTTACTTATGGAACTTCATGTTGCGCTATTGAGATGATGGCATCTTACGCCTCTACATACGATTTAGAGCGA
>CAYQSL010000073.1:0-7086 GCA_964420165.1 uncultured Gammaproteobacteria bacterium
GGAATGCAATTGTTAAGAAGACCAATATTATTATTTATGGTGCAGGACAATCCGTACACGTATCTGGTCACGCCAGTGCAGAAGAGCAAAAGATCATGCTTAACCTTGCTAAGCCTAAATATTTTATGCCTTGTCATGGCGAGTATCGCATGCTTGTAAAACACGGTGAAACGGGCGTAGCTTGTGGTGTCTCTCCAGAAAATGTTTTCCTAATGGATAATGGTGATGTTTTAGAATTACAAAACAATACTTGCAAATTAGTAGAGAACGTTGAAGCTGGCATCATCATGGTTGACAATGCCAATGTCGGTGAGCTTGATACAGCAATTATGCTTGAGCGTAGATTGATTGCATCGGAAGGTTTACTAACTATAGTTCTTACAGTTAATGCTTATGGCGAATTAATGGGTGAACCAAAAATCTATTCTAGAGGTTTAATTTTGTCACCTAATGAAACTAAAATAGGTTTCTTTGACAAAGTTGTAGAGATTGCCAAAGGTGCTTTAGAGACTAGCCCACACAGTCCAAAGAATCTTGCAAAACTTTCTCGTAAAGCTGTTACCAATCCAGTTTTAGAGCTTGAAAAAATTCAATTAGATATTAAATCTGAGATACATAGATTTGTTGACGATCGTATGCATCGCCACCCACTTCTAGAAGTTCTTTTAATGGAATACACTGGCAAACCATCGGCTGTTGTCGTTGGTGCTTAAAACAAAGAGCGAGCAGGAAGGGTGTCCACCCGCTGCTCAATGCCTCTGTGAATTCAGACCTGATAAATACTCAGATCTAAAATCTATAGATTCCAATATGGTTGATAGCCATATTGATTGTAGATCTCTTCGTTATTGAATTTGCTATCAGCAAAATCCGGCGAATCGCTCTTGTCGAATCCTTTTGCCTTCTGCAATGTCTCCTTAGAAACACTCAAAACAAACTCATGTTTTTCTTTATCTAAACTTAGAGCTTGCCATGGAATAGCAAAGAACTTCTCCCCAAGACCCATAAAGCCTCCAAAGGATAGAACAGCATAAGAAACTTTACCGTTATAGGTATCTATCATTATTTCTTTAATCTCACCTATGTGTTCACCTTGTGGATTCCTAACTTTATCGCCGCATAATGTTGATGCAGCCAAAGAAACTATATTTTTCTTTTTTGAATCTGTAATCATAATGATCCTCCTTTTTAGTTTCAGTACTAATATTAAGTACTTAAATCATTAGTACTCAAAGTATAGCAAGTTGTAAAATGAAAATATAGGTAATTTTAGTTAATTTAGGACGAGGGTTGCATACCAAAGCAAGATAAACCATATTAGAACTATAAGTTCTAAATTCTTTCTGATTTTTTCGTTATTTAGCGCTTAACATAAGGCTTTCGTACATTAAAATTTTAAATAAGCTGCTAAAAACGGATAGCAGAGAAATTTTTAAATTCCAAGGAGAAAACTATGCCTGTCGTCAATTACGAACAATACTGCAAAATGCTAGATAACGCAAAGAAAAACAAATTTGCTTTTCCTGCAATTAATATCACTTCTGTTACTACTATCAATGCAACTCTTAAAGGTCTTGCAGATGCTAAGTCTGACGGTATCATCCAAGTATCTACCGGTGGTGCAGAATTTGCTTCTGGTCTAAACCAAAAAGACATGGTGCTTGGCGCGCAAGTTCTTGCTGAGGCGATTCACACAATCGCTGCTAAATACAATATCTACGTAGCAATTCATACTGATCATTGTCACGCAGATAAAGTTGATAAATTCCTCAAACCTCTTATCGCTTTAACTGAAGCTAGAAGAGCTAAAGGACTTCCAAATCTTTTCAATTCACACATGTTTGATGGTTCTACTTTGAATCTTCAAGACAACCTCAAAACTTCAAAAGAGCTTCTTGAGCTTTGTGCACGCAACCAAATCATTCTTGAAGTTGAGACTGGTGTAGTTGGTGGCGAAGAAGATGGTCACGATACTTCAAACGTTGGCAAAGAAAAACTTTATACAACTCCAGAAGACATGGTTGAAGTTTACGAAACTTTAAATCCAGTTGGCGGCAGATTTATGCTTGCAGCTACTTTTGGAAACGTACATGGTGTTTACAAACCAGGTAACGTAAAACTGAAACCAACTATTCTAAAAGATGGTCAAGCTGCACTTGTTGCTAAGCATGGCTCAAAAGCTCATCTTGATTTAGTTTTCCACGGTGGTTCAGGTTCTGAATTATCAGATATTCATGAAACACTTGAGTACGGCGTAATTAAAATGAACGTTGATACTGATACTCAGTATGCATTCACAAGACCTATTGCTGATCATATGTTCAAGAACTATGACGGTGTACTTAAAGTAGATCAAGAAGTAGGCAACAAGAAAGTTTATGATCCAAGATCATACTTGAAACTTGCTGAAAAGAGCATGGCAGAACGTATTCAACACGCTTGTGATGACCTTAAATCTACAGGCAAGTCTATGCTTTCAGGTGCTGTTTTAGCGTAACTAGAATCAGAAAAATATACTAACTAAAAAGGACTCCTATTTCTAGGAGTCCTTTTTGTTTTAAATCACTTATATATTCAATGTTGCTGAGGTAAATTATGAACGTCGAGAAAGATTAACGATCTCTTGCAGCTTCATATCATATTTTTGTTCTGTCGCTTTTTTTATGACAGAATCACCGGCATATATTCGAGCCTTATTAAGTTCCTGCTGTAAAGAATAAGCTCGATCAGCATAACTACCAGGCTGAAAAGGCATTTTATAATTAGGATTTTTTATTTTAGTTTCAGCAACCTCAGCAATTAAACTGTCTATTCGCTTAGTTACTGGAATCTCTCTCTGAGCTTGATCTTCAGCAAGTTTTTTTGCAATAAAAGGATTTCTGTGTGCACCAAAGGGATTAGATCTAGTATTAATCATAGCCATCTTATCTTAACATAATGCCGTCATACATGTCAATTTTTTACCCACCAAATAAAAAAGCTTTTGGCGGGGGGTCCAAAAGCTTTTTTATTTTTTGACTAGTTTAATAGTCTTAAACCTTGTATCTATGCTGCTTCCTTAAAATTAAGCTTGCACTGATAATCAGACGCTTGCTTGGTTTTAATAGTTTCCATTTTAGCATCTTCCAGGCTAAGTGTCGGAGCTAATTGCTCTTCAACTTCTACACTATCTACTAGCTCATCAAAACAATTCAACAAATTAATTTCCTTGTTAAGCGTTAGCTTGTTTTGCCCCATCAAAACATCAAAAAATGATTTGACTACAAGCTTGTTCACTTGACCCTTTAGATAAGAGAGTGTCAAACTGAAAATGGTACGAATATTAGTTGTATCGTAGCCAATATCGTAATAGAATTTTTGTAGAGATTCTATTTGCTTGATCAGCTCTTGTCTCTTAGTGTTTGGATTTAATGTTGTGTTTGTTTCAACTTTGAAATCTACCATGATAACCTCCTTGTGTTTGTCATTTTCTCTGATCTCTTCGACTTTGAAGTGTAATCACAGAATCCAGATAATTTACTTAATCTGTGTCTTAAGTTCATTGATCTTGGTTTACCTTTGGTTGATCTTTTTTACTGCTTACAGTATCAGGCCACTTTCAATTTCTGTCTACAGGAAATAGATTAAATTTTACTCATTATTGGAACTTTAATTCATCAAGGGCTTGACGCAATTTGTATCTATATCACAATAGGAAAGTTTGCCTTTCTTGGAAGGTGATATAAATAAATCATGAGTCTTAATCCAGAAATTTACACAGTTGGTATTGATATGGGCGGTACCAAAATAGCTGCAGCACCCTTCATTAATGGAAAATTACTTGAAGATGAAATTATAAAAGAAGCGACTCCACAAAATGATTCGCAAGCCATTCTGACCACCATGTCAGCAATGGTAAATGAGTTTAGAAAAAAATACGACATAAAAGGTGTCGGCATTTCAACAGCAGGTATCGTTAACGACAAAGGTGAAATGGTTGGCGGTTGCGGCAACATTAAAGGCTGGAAAGGCACCAGAGTAAAAGAAGAATTAGAAGATGTTTTAAAAATTCCTGTAGTCGTAGAAAATGATGCCAATTGTGCAGCATTCGCTGAATATTCAGTAGGCTCTGGCAAAGGCTTTGATCCAGTACTTGTAGTTATTGTAGGAACTGGTATTGGTGGCGGCTTGATTTATAGAAATCAAATTTGGCGTGGGGCACATTTCGCTGGCGGAGAAATTGGTCATATAAAAATTTCCGATCAACATGTGCGTAAATGTACTTGTGGTGCCTGGGATTGTTGGGAAGCTTATGCATCTGGCAATGGTTTACAGAACACTGCTCATTTACTTTTCACAGATCCAAAAATGGATAATTATAGATTAATGGAATTGCATCATAAAGGTGATGAGACTGCGCTAGAAGTAATTAATACTTGGCATGACTATCTTGCACTCGGCATGGCAAGTATCATCAACACTCTTGATCCTGATACCGTAATTCTTAGTGGTGGTATGGCTCAATTTATCAACTATCCAAAACTCAACAAAAAAGTTAGAGATAAAGTTGTCGATGCAATTAAAGACAATGTCAATATTCTTAAGGGTAGCCTTGGCAATGATTCCGGTATGATAGGAGCCGCTTGCTTAGCGAATCTTACAGCTTCAATACTGCAAAAACTTTAAGCAGCACTAGTTGTTAATGCAGGACTTGCAGCGACTGGCTTATTAAGTTTTATTGGCTCGCCTTCACGTTGAAGAATTTTTCTGCCAGATTTTGGTGGAACATAGTACCACTTTCTAATCATTCCAATAAGTGGAGCTGTAATCCAACCAATGACAGGGAATTTATAAATTCCTTCCTGGAAGGTACCTAGAGAATTATAAATACTCTGAGAACTTCTCTCTTCATCAGTTAATCCATTTGTTCTACTAGCATAGAACCAACCTTTACCAAGAATAGTTCTCATCCCGATTCTAATTGCACCAACTAATTCAGATGCTTTTACTGATGATTCTTGTGATCTTGCAGTCTTCTCAATATCCTTCATCAAGTTACTCATTGTTTCCTCATCTCTAAAAGTAAATTCATTGACAGCAATAGTTTTATCTAAGGTATCCGCTAAATAAGTATTCAAACCAAACAATAATGGTAACTTACGAATAAACTGAATTGTCTTTTTAAATTGAAGATCAGGATCATAATCATCTCTACCCTGGGATTTTAGAATTCTATATTTCATTTGAATACCTTTCAGAATCAATTGCGGAACTCTGGTAGAAAGTGCATAGATAAGGTAGTTTGGTATAGAAAGGACCATTGAGTTAATACCAAGAAGACGATCAAAGACTCTCAAAGTCTTCTTAGCGTTATCTGCCACATACGGATCATTCAATGAAACAAATGTATTAGGCAAAAGCATTAACAAAGATTGTATTGGATGTAATAAATCAAATACTTCTTTAAAGAACATTTTTTTATTTATGCCAAGAAAATAATTGTCTTTAAATGTTTCTGATTCAATAGCAGTAGGATTATGTCCGGCAAGTACATTTCCATCCTGATCCACGGGACGGATTTTCCCAAAAATACTTTTTGTAAGCGGAGAAGAGTTAAAGAAAGCTTCCAAGAGTTGTTTTGGATAACTATTTATTCTCACCAAGAATTTTTCAACGAAAGTACCAACTTTGTGTTGCATAACAGACACAGTATCTTGCTTAAACAAGCCTACAGACTTGATTTGTGCAGCACATTCTCCAACCAAGTCCTGACAATGAGTTACAAATTTAAATTTATCATTCTCATCCTTTTCTCTTAAAATTTCTTTTGCTTTAGAAAAAACACCAAAGAAATAAGGTAGTGAAAGTAGAGAACCTATACTACCTTGTAAAACATGCAAATAGCTAATATTATATTTCCCAAAGAAAAGTGATAAAGATTTTTTATTTGCAACAGTACTGGTATAAGAATCTATAAAAGCTTTTGCAGAGCTGTACAAGGAAGAAAAATTAGAAACAATTGGTGTAAATAAATCTGTTACTTTAGAAAATTCTTTAGAGATATTATAAAGTTTTTGATTACCACTGTAAGCAAAGATCACTCCAAAAAGATTAGCTGGAATAATAGTTGCAGCAGACATTAGAGAACTAATCCATCTAAATGGGCTCAAGACTCTTGCTGAAGTTTCAAGTATGGTCTTAGAGACCCCACTGGCACTTTGTTTTAAAGAATTATCTTCGTCATGTGGCTCGGAAGGCACAATAAAGGTATTAGGAAACATATTAAAAATCACCCTACGGAAAGTGAATAGTAAGGAAGTAAATTCTTTAGAGACATTTGGATGTAATAATCTACGGCCAGCGTCTTGTGACAAACTCGGTCTTTGATTATGACTAACATCATCTTCATCAGATTTATTAGCAATCACTCTATTTAAAAGCCAACTTGGTACATAAGATAGACTTTCAATTACATAAGCTATGTAACTGATTGTATTTCTTCCTTGACCTTGTTGCTTACCGTACTTGGAGATGTTTTCAGCTTGATTAATAAAACTACTAAGCACCAATGGTGTAGCCGCAAACAATTGACCAATACTCACCAAATCTCTACTGAATTTTTGAATACCAGATTGTTGCTCATTTAAATTTGTTTCTGGCTTTTGCTCCGGTTCAGAATTATTTTCTGCCTGAGTATTTGCAGTTGCCTGCGGAAGTTGATTTAGAAGATTTGCTAAAGCAGCATCAGGAGAATTTGCAGCAGGATTATTTCCTGCCAAATTAGGATTTGCCATTGCAGGAGAAATTTTTCCGGCAGGATTTTGTATTTGCGGCTGCGGCAAATTAATATTTGGAGCTAGAGTGTTGAGCTCGGCCATTTTTCCTTTGTATGTACATTATCTTCTGGCCAGAAGCCAAAAGATAAAGAGTATTTACCTTTCTCTTAAAACAAGAGACAAGTAATACTAATTCTAGCAATTTATAAATACTAATTGTGTTGGTTTCACCAGAGAATTAGGGGGTCGTACCTCCCCATTACACCCTAATCAAGATAATTAAAGAGTGTTATGTAGGTTATTGTGGAACTTGGAGGTACGACCCCGCGGT
>CAYQSL010000074.1:0-7083 GCA_964420165.1 uncultured Gammaproteobacteria bacterium
CACTGCAGTTCGACGTGATCGCTTCACGCCTGGACGCCGAATATAATGTAAAGGGCAGCTTCGAGGAAGTGAGCTACACCACCGCCCGCTGGGTGCACTGCGACAGCAAGGACACGCTCAAGAAATTCACCGAGAAAAACCTGCACAACCTTGCCGAGGACGCGAGCGGCGCACTGGCCTACCTCGCCCCCAACGACTGGCATTTAGTGCGTATCCAGGAAGACTGGAAAGAAGTGAAGTTCCTGAAGACGCGGGAAAATAAATAGATCGTCATTGCGAGCGTAGCGAAGCAATCCATACTACTAGAAACTTCTGGTAATGCTGGATTGCCACGTCGGGCTAAAGCCCTCCTCGCAATGACGGCATTTAAACTAATTATTCTGCATTGACTTTGCTGCATGAAGCAAAGCTGCTTCTTTAAGCTCATCGTCTTTAAGTTGTTCGAAGCATTCGATTGCAATTGGGAATCTTTGTTTCACAAGCTTAATTGCAGCTTGCGCGTATTGTTGGATTTCCCATTGTGCTTCTTTTGGTGCGCGTAATGCATACCAGTGCATAAAGTTACGTAGGTTTACAGTAGTGATGAACTCTGTGTGGCTGCCAACTGGAAGCACACCACGAGCTTGCTCTCTGCATACACCAAGTTCAATAAGCTTAGAATACGCATCAATAGTAGCCTTGCAAGCAGCCTCGTAGACTTCGTTTGCTTGACCTTGATTGATGTTTACTCCTTCCACGCTTGCTTGCTTATTGCTTGCAGCTTGCTCACGAAACTCAGTAGGTTTGTAAATAGTGTTGTCGAATTTTGTGTAACGAGCACTGATCTCGTTGAAAACCCAGCATCTGTGTTTCATCCACTGACGTGCGATATAGATAGGGCATTTAACGCGGAACTTAAGAGCGTTCTGCTCAAATGGTGTCCAGTGCTTGTGTTTAGCCAAGAATAAAATTAGTTTTTTGTCGCGCTCTGAAAGTTCTTCAGCTTGAGTATTATAAGAAACTCTTGCAGCATTAACGATGCTTAGATCGTCACCCATCACATCAACAAGTTCGATGTGACCGAGTATGCCAAGGTCCGCAAATAAAGGATTTGATTTGTCCCCTGCTTCATTGCTAGTTGTAGGGTTTTGTAGGTCTTGCGAGTCTGTTTTAGCCATGAGTGTTATTTTACTACACTCTGGGATTTGTGGCAAAAATAGCATAAATTAAGGGCTAATTCTTAAATCTCTGAAACATTAGATTAGAGTTATTAACTCTAGAATCTTCGGTTTGCACTGATTCAGCTAATTTACTTTCAGCTTCTTTAATCTGAGACTTGATTAAATTAAGTCTCTCTTTGATTTTACTTTTATTAGGTTTTGGTATAAAAAGATCTTGTGAAAAATTTTTATTCATAATTTTATTTATTACCTTTTAACTCAGAATTAAAGAAATACTTGAGAAGATCTTTAATGAATGTCATTAAGTCTGCATTACTACTATAGTGTGTATTAACGTAGGATGTAGCATTAGTTTCCATCGTATTAACAGCAGCAATAAATTGACTTTGCATTTGAGGAGTTACAGTTTGTTCTGCTTCTCTAGCATCTATAACTGCTCCCATAGTGCTATTAAGTTTAGCAAGGTTTACTAAAGATGATTGAGCTACTCCTTGTTTTGTATAGTTATCAATTCCTTCAGCTGCATTACTTATCGTTAAATATTGTTCAGCTAAAGTATCCAAAAGAGCAAATCTATTAGTCATACCATTACTTTCTAATGCTGATAGAGTTGAATTGAAGTTTACGCCAGCAATATCGGTATTCCAATTACCGTAACCTACTTGAGTAACTCCTAAACCAACATTTACAAGACCACTGGTAATTATATTATTGACTTTGTTTTTGCCTTGAGCATGATAAATAAAAGCTCTTAAACCTTGTTGCTTAATTTCATTGTTCGTAGATCTTAAAGCTTGTTCTATAGTCATAGTAGTAGTTGAAGTAACTAATTGACTACTACCACCGAATAAAGGTGTTCCTATATTAATATTTTCATCTAATATTGCTTTAATTTGTTTAATTGCGGTCTTCTCATGTTTATTAAACTTATCAGTACCATTTGTTTGATCAGGATTAAGATTTCCAATGTTTAATATAGTTTGATCCACACTGCTAGTAAATAAACCAGCAGGAATAGTAGACGAGAAAGTTTCCATATCTTGGATAGCAGTTGTGTTAATTGCTGTCTTGCTACTAACTCCTAAAAATCCTCTAACTCTAGTTTGCATCTGTGCTTTTTCCGCAGCACTTAATGTAGAAGATTGAATATCTGCTTCAAGCTTCGCTAAACCATAAGTTTGTAAACCTTCACTATTACTTTGGATTAAATTAAATGACGCCGGATCGTTTGATATTAAAGCTTTAATCAAATTATCTACTGGTGATAATGCTGATTGATTAGCATTGGCAATTTTTTGTAGATTTTGTCTAATCCCAGGAAAAGGAATAGTAGTTACTCCGTATGCTGTTTGGATTTGACTTCTAATTTCACTAGCTAAATTATCAATAGTAGCTTTCTTAGAATTACTTAGTGTATCTAAAGCTTGTTTGTTAAATGTGGTTATAGTTTCAGTTGGATTAGTACTATTCCAATGAGTAGCAAACTCTTGAATTAAATGATTAGAAAGAGCTAATGCCTGCTCCATTACTTTAGCAACAGTCTGCTGTAATACTCCTGCTTGGACTGCTGGTTTATCAAAATGTTTTTTGATTTCAGCTTGAATTTTACCAGTATCATCTAAAATTTCAGGGTCTCTTAGTATCTCAATCATTATTGCTTGTTGAGTACTAGTTTCAGTAGCACTATCAGTATCATTAGCAAGTAATTGTTGAATTTTTTTATCTTCTAGAATGGTATATGCTTCCAAGAAATATCCAACAGCACGGTCTCTATCGGCACCACCTCTCACAAAATCTTCTAAAAATCCACCGAAACTGAATGTAAATCTATCAAATTTAGGAGGCGTTGAACCATAAGAACCAGCACCAAATACTCTGTCTATAGTAGCTTGATCTCTAATTTCAATTCTTTCAAAATTTTCATCAGTGATTCCTAATCTAGTTTCCAGTCTCTTACTAAGCTCGATAGTGGTATCTTTTAAATTTCTTGCATCAATTCTATCGTTAGTAATTTTTGTTTTTAAGTCAGCAATTTGAGTGGCATTTAAACCAGGTAAAGTAGTTGCTCCTCCGATAATAGAATTTTCAAGTCCTTCTAATCCTGCCAAGATTGCAGAATCATTAATAAGAGCAGCTTCGACAAATGATCCTGTAATAGGAGCATTACCAAAATGACTTATAATAGTTTGTGCTGCTGTTGCATCACCAGCTTTAGCGTTTTTGATTTGACTTGAGTTAATCCCAAGATCCAAAATTATTCTAGCTACAGTTTGATTTTTTCTAGCTACATCAAGACCTGCATTTGCAAAATCTTTAATAATATCAATATGAGAAACACCGGAATCTTCAAGCCAAGAACTAATTAATGCTTTAACTTCTTTATTTGTGTTATTCCTAGCCATTAAATCTTCTAAGGCATTAATAACAGGAACAGGAACATCATTTAAATTTGTACCAAAAACTGTTGAAAGGTCAGTTCTTGCTGTACTTAATAAAATTTTGATTTCTCTAGGATTGTTTGCATTAGTAAGGTTCACTAATTGCCTTTGAGTTGCTGTAAGAGGTCCTTGTAATTTGTTATTAAAATATTGACCACCAAGTTTGTTTGGAAGTGCTGCGCCATATGTAGCGATCGTAACACCTAGCCATTGGAACCAAGTTTTGCCTTGTGCAACGTTTCTTGGCGTTGGCGCCACTACTGTTGGATTAGGTAAAGGTTTGTTTAAGGCTGATGTTGCTGTTGAAAAATCTGGTGCTGTGAATGTGAATGCCATAGTCACTATATAAAGCTGTGTATGACGTGTTTTTGATAGTTAAATGAGGGATAGATTATGCCTAATACTAACCTAGAATTATAATTTGCTTGATTTTAAAAGCCCAATCTCTCTTGATTGAAGGGTTGTTTGATCTTTGACTTTAATTATGGAGTCTTCAAAATTATCATTGCTAATTTCTTCTTCAAATTCTTTTCGAGCTTCTTCGTTCTCTTGGAATAATCTGGTATTTTCTTCGGCTTCTTCAATTAAATTAGACAAATCTAGGGTCTGGTCGTGTAATCCTTTGATAATGCCTTTTAATTCTTTAGAGTCTGTGGCTTTGTAAATTTTTATTAACTCACCTTTGACAAAACTAAGATCAAGGTAGAAGTATAAATTTTTAACTAATTCGCCTTTAAGCCAATTTGATTTTGTTTTATTAATAGAATTGATAATGTACCAAGCATTCTCTTCATGCTTTTGTTGTTTCTCAATTGCTTTTAAATCATAATTTTTAGAAGCTAAGAAATTTTTGTTCATCTATATTATTTCCCTTCTCTTAATTGTAATAAGAATTGTAAAAGACTTTGAACTAAATTTTTTATAACATCAGAGAATCCATGAAATTCACTATCATCAGAGAAGTTGTAATCTAGCGATATTTGCTCCATTTGCTTGTAAAGTTTATCTGCACCTTGAGCATTTAGTCCAATTTCATCTAAATCGTCTTTTAATTTAGTCGAAACAGATCTGCTATTACGTAAAAGCAGTAATTCGTTATTCCATGATTCTCCATATTTCTTATGCGTTGGATCAAGCATGATCTGTGCGATACCTGCATTAGAATCAGAACCAATTTGCATAGCTCTAAAAGACTGAGCCTTTTCTATATTATTGTAAAGATCTGAGTCTCTCATTGTCTGTGCCATATCAGAATCTAAGACCATATCGTATAGTTTAGTTTCAAAGAAATCTAAATTACTAATTAATGCACTTTTCTCTTGTTGAATTATTGTTGAAAATCTTTTTAAGAGATCTAAATAGGTTGTGTTTTCATCTTTCAATAAAACTGCTAAAGCTTTACTTTCAGATTCCGGAAAATCTTCTCTTGTCATTATCTCTAAATGAGGATTCTCTTCTCGTAAAAGTTGCATTACTGTTCCAAATTCATTAGTAAAATCTGCTACCTTTGGAGAGTACTTATCATTAGTAGCTTTGCTTAGATTAGCTTGTGTAATAATAATGTTTAACTGGTCTAATACTGACTTCTGTTTTGTAGGAGTTAATCCTAAGCCCTTTAGAGCTGCATCATTAATTACAAACTCTTTATCCTTCTTATAAATTAAAAGATCAAAAGTTCTTTGAGTTTTAATGTTAATCTCGTCTATTTTGTTCTTAACGTCAACTTTTAGAGGAGAGTTATTTGAAAAGGCATCTAACCTAGCAATAAAGCCTTTAGTGGCAGCTGGATTAATGATTTGATCTAAAGGAATACTTGCTTTTAATGGATTCCAATATTCATTATCAATTCTCTGAAGTTCAGGACCAATGTTTGCTCTGTGTAGTTCTATCTTAGTTGCAAGTCTTTGATATGACTCTCTCTTTTCACGTAGTAAATTTAAATAATGTTTTCTAATACCAGCGAAATCTGAACCATAATCAGGATTTGCAATTTCTTTAAGATCTATATCTAGATCTCCATCTTCCGTAATCCCAAATATAAGTTCAGCAAAATTTCTTTCAGCGTCATTTAATTTTTGAGACTCTACATTACCTAATAACCTGTCGAAGAACAGATTTAGTAATCCGCTGCTTTCTGGTCCAAATGGAGAGCCAGCTACTTCAAGTGCATGACCAATAGCGATTTTGCTTTTTTGGAACTCAACTTCTTTATCGTGAGCTTTAGTCATTAGATTTCTAATTTTTTCTTCTATTTTCTGTAAATTATTTGCATCTGGAGCAGTGAAAATATATTCATCAGTACTACCATTGATTTGATCAGGAGAACAAAAATCTCTATGGATTAAGGTTTCTGTTGTATGTTTAATAGCAAGTTCTATATCATCTCTTTCAAGTTTTAGTGATTGAGCCTTTTCTTCTGTTACCTGAATTTCTAAGCTAGTTTCAAACAAAGCATTAACAAAATTTGTTCTAGCTTGATTTAAGCCTTCTTGTATTTGTCCCTCACCAAAATCCCTATTTTCTGCTTCAGAAGCTTCAATTAGTTTTTTTGCTAAAACAACAAGCTTGTCGTTTCTAAATTTTGGTGTGACATTGGATTCAAAGAAACCACCTAAAGCTCTTGTCAATTGATTTACTTTGTCTAAATCTAAATTTAGATCAGGATTATTAATGAGGTCACCTGGGTCTATAAGAAATTCATGGATACTCTTTTTAAAGAGCCCTGTCATTGCCTGACCTACTTGACCATGAAAATATTGATCTACAGTAGATAGATATTGAGAAACTGCCTCTGATGTATTTTGGTTTTTATTTTTCTTAGTGATTTCTACTAAGAAATTTATAATAGCTGTATGTTTTCTTAATTTAGATTCTTGATCTTTTTCATCAGTAAAATTAGTTACAAGTTCTTTGATCATCTCCGGACAAGCTGTGCTTAGAAGTCCGCTTCTTGTAGCAGCATGATCTATTAATTTAGAAAGTATTTTCGCTGCCGTTTGAGGTAAATTTGACTCTGGTTTATATTTTTCAGTATTTTGTGTGATTTCAATTAATTTTTCAATTGCAGCTCTATTATTGAGGATTGCGGAATTATGGTTTATACGACCATTTGGATGGGTAATATCTAGTAAAATTTCGTCTAACTGTGCCGCGAAGCTAACATCATCGGGAGTTGTTCTTCCATCTGCTAATTTAAAGCCTATGTCCTTGCCTACAGTTGTTTCATTTGCTAAAGCATAAACAATATTGTTGGCTCTAATATGGAGAGGATTATCGCTTGCGTCAGTGGTGATTAATGCTGCAGTTGTAATTGCAACTGTTTTAGCAGCTGCCTTTGCGCCTCTATTTAAGGTGCTTATTCCTCTGCTGAAGGTGTTTATAGTTGTATCATATAACCAAGACATTCTATATATATAAAGCACAATCTGTATTACTTTTGACTATGAAAAAAAACACCGCCGGTTTTAATGGCGGTGTTTTTGAAT
>CAYQSL010000075.1:0-6809 GCA_964420165.1 uncultured Gammaproteobacteria bacterium
GCCCCCTCATGAAACTCTTCCTCATTTTTTCTCTTAACAATGGCCAGCTCCACTCGTAATTCTTCTGATGTTGCTTCTAAATTCAAATTCTCACTTAAAAGACGGGCCTTAGAATCCTTATTGTCTTGTATTTCTTTTTGCTTATTTACTTTTTCATTACCTATTTTATTTTTAAAATCTTTTTTAAAATTATTAGGGTCTATGTAGCAACTACCAACATTCCTTTGCTTAAATAAATTAACTTCTTTTAGAGAACTTTTTTCAACAGATTTATAGTTTGTAATATGGTGACATACGATGCTTGAAATAGAATTCAATATTTGATCTTCGTTAATGATTTTTTTGACAGAATTATTTAATTCAGCGTGATTAAGTGAGCCAAAAAAATTTGTAATATCTTCGCATACTACTAAACAATTGCCAAACTCTTTAATAGACTTAAAAACTTCAAAAGCAAAATCTATATTTGATTTACCTTTTCCATTCTCTTTAGAGACCTTCCGATATGCAATAGATACTTCTAATAAATTGTTATTAAGTAAGTATTCGGTGTATTTTTGCAAAAGAAGGAAATTAAATAATCCAAATACACAACGATCTCTATGAGAGGCGTAGCATAAATCTCTATCTTTGGATTTTCGTTTCTTTTTGCCTTTTTGAATTTTATAAATTTTTTGTTGAAAATGTATTAAAGGCATAAATGAATGTTTATTTGTAAGATAATTTAAAAAGTCATTTGTAGAATTAATTTTATTGCGCTTAATAAAATGAGAAGGTTTGATCGGCAAATCAAAATGCAAGTATTCTTTTGCAGAGTTAGATTTTTCTGTAGAATTTTTTTTAGAGTCTCTTTCTAAGAATGATAAGTATTCTTGAATCATAAAAATGAAAAGTGGACCACAGTTATTCCAGAAAACTATAAGTGGCCACTTTAACTAACTTCATAACTTTGATATAGATTGCCTTATCAAAGTTTGCTGGACTTAATTTGTCATATCTAACGATAAACTGTATTATCATTATAACAAGCGAAGAATACGCGGGAGATATATCTCTTAGGATTCTGAAGCTTGTTGCCCAACTCATCAACAAGGAACTAACCATGCTAATAAATTTGACATTCATCAGGTTGGTAAACCTGCAACTAAATAAATTTTAGCTATTTGTAGTCTCCCAAACAATGAATTCTTTTTCATTAAATACTTTCAATCGAGTGATTATCGTGAGACAATTATATTTTGAGTGACTTAATAACCCGTAAGTTCTATATAGCCAAAGCCTTTCACTGTTTGACTTTTATGCATACCCTTAAGTTCTACGGCACCTTCCCAATAAGGAATAGAGAAATTATGTTCTTGATTCTTCATTCTTGTTTTAACTTCTAAACTAAGATCTTCTTGTGGCATATTAATTTGCCATTTGCTTGGATATTTTCTTTCACGTATTGTTATGTATTCAAGAATTTTGATTTCAATATTTTTGAGATTTAGTTTAAGTTTAGTGCCATCAGGTTTAACCAAAGTTCCAGAACTGATTTGATCTATAGAACCATCTTTATTACGTAGTTCATAGAACATCAGTTCATAGTTATTATCGAGCTGTAAGGCATACCAGTTCCAGCCTCTTTGATCTTGCGCAAGAGCGCTTGTACTCCACTCCCTATCCATCCAGCTCAAACCTTGTACTGGATAGCTTTGCTTGCCCACAGTAATAGTGCCTTGAGTTTCTAATCTAGTATAAGAATAGTAATAAGAGGCATTACCTTTCTCTATACTTTTCTGGCTTAGTCCTTGATCACCCTGTAATACAAGTGGCTTGGCAGGTTTCACTATAAGTTCAATACCCACACCATCTCTAAAGGCTTTGAGCTCTAGTGGGAAAATTTCTGCAGGATTAGTGGAGAGTGATTTTATTTGCCAGTCATCTATCCATACGGCAAATGGTGCTCCCGTAAAACCAGCTAAATCTAAAGCTTCTCTTTCAAGAATCTCGTAGGAATAAAACTTATTGGAATTAATGTCACTCAAACCAAAATGTCCCATGTAAACCTGATCACTAGACCATTTGGACTTGAGGCTTTCTTTGGATTTAGGCAAGGCATTTCTAAATATAGTTAACTGATAACCAAAAGATTTTTTAGCTGGCGCTTCTAAATTGCCGGTGAAATACCACCATTCAGTTTTGAACTCTTTGTGGGCACCATGATCTTTAGGGAAACTAAAGTCAATTATTTTATCTGCTTTTTTAAATTCACTATTTTCTGGACTTTCTGAACCTAGAGTTTGAGATAGAGAATTATTAGTTGATTCTTTTGTGAGTGGCTTTTGACAAGAACTTAAAGTTGCCACAATAAAACTAATAGTCAGAACTTTTCTAATCATTTCTCAAGACCTCAGCTGGTTTTAATTTGGAATTGATCCAAGCTGGATAAATCACGGCTATTATCGATGCTAAAGCAGCATAAATAAAGGCTTCGTAGAAGAACTCTTTTTCAATCAGAAAATCCATAGACCAGCCAAAAGATCTTTGGTTGATAACGAAGATCATAATATAAGCTTGCATAATGCCTGCAGGGATTGCAAGTATGGCAGCAAATAATCCCATAGTTAGGGTTTGAATTACTAAAGCTGAGCTGATTTTAAATGAGTCCATGCCTGATGCTTTAAGAATGGCAAACTCGCGAGTACGCTCTAGCTGTAATGCCATGAAGGCACTCAGAACGGCAATGAAAGCAACTGAGATGGCTATAAACTTTAGTGCGTAAGTGATTTTAAAAGTTCTATCAAAAATTTCCATAGATTCTTTTTTGAGATTTAAATTAGATCTTATAAAGAGAGAATAGTCTTTAGAAAATTGGTCCTTGATTCTGTCTATCAACAGATCAGTTCTGGAAGGGTCTTTGAGGATAAAAGCTAATGACGAAAGTTCATAATCTTGGAAAAGTTTGTGATAAAGTGGCTCAGCCATAAATACAATTCCTTTTTCACTACCGTAGTCAAAGAATATTGCACCTACTTTAAAGCTCTGCTCGCCAAGTTTGGTGTTGATATTAAAATGGTCCCCAAGTTTTAATTTATGGATATTAGCAAATGGTTCAGAGATCAAAACTATATTCTCTGCAGTTTTAAATTCTTGCCAAGCATTCTTTTCAAATGATTTGAACTTGAAAATTGAATGAATAAAGTCACTAGTTTTAATACTGGCTAGTTGGAATTTACCGTAGTTAGAATTGGCATCAACATTTCTATAACTAATAAATTCCTTTCTCTCACTTGTACTATAATCTAAGACCTCTTCTATAAACCTCTTCTCTAAAGGCTTTCCTGGCTTATTAGATACAAGTCTTGGAGAAGATATATAAATATCAGCTCTTAGTGAGCTATCTAACCAATTAACTACTGTATGTCTAAAGCTTTTGATAGTGATATTAAGTCCGATGGAAACTGAAATGGCGATCATTAATGCGGCAATTGCAATCGAGGTGCGTGAGATTTGTTTGCTAATCGAGTTAATTGCAAAGCTACCAGTAAAGCCAAAGACAGCTTTAAATAATGGATGAAGTAAGTAACAAAGGATCTCAATGATAATTAAAGAGCAGAAGGAGTAACCCAGAAGGACAAAAAATAAAGCTACAAAACTTTCTATAATCCCTTTGGAGTCTTGGTTGAAATTGATTCTGATAATGAGGAATCCAAGAGCAATAAAAACTAATCCAAGTAAGAAAAATATCTTGGAGCGGTCTTGAGATTTGCTCTCAAAGCCTGATCTTGAGAGAGCTTGAATCGGAGAGGATCTTGCTGCGTCCCAAGCTGGAATTAGGGCAGCCGTGATGCTTGCGATAAAACCTAAAGCAGCTCCTTTAAGTAATGAAATATATGAAATTGAGTAAGTTTTTAATTCTAAAGTGAAATAAATATCATTGATGGTTTGTAGTACTAGATCTAAAACCAGTTTGCCAAAAATTATTCCTAACGCCAAGCCTAAAGCAGTCCCAACTATTGAAAACAAAATAGCTTCAAGGAAGATGCTCGTCATGATTTGCTTTTGGCTAACACCAAGGGCTCTAAGTACGCCTAGAGTTTTCCTGCGTTGTACTACAGAAAAAGAAACACTATTATAAATAAGGAATATGGCAACTAAGAGTGCAAGAAAACTTAATGCAGTTAAGTTTAGATTGAAAGCTTCAGTAATATTCTCAAGGGATTTACTTTTATTTGCAGAAGAGATGATTTCACAGTCTTTACCAAGAGATTTTTGTAGATTTTGCAGGCTGATTAATCCCTTGGAACCCTTTGTTTTAGAGTCTTTAACGATTAAATCAATATAGCTGAGCGACCCTTCTTTACCTAATAGATCTTGGGCTTGAGCAATATCCATGATCATCAATCCGTCGTAGTTGGTGCTTGAGTCAGTAATATAGCCAGCTAAAGTTACAGTCTGGATTCTAGAGCCTTCTCGAATATAGAAACTATCTCCAACTTTGATGTTAAGTTCTTGGGCGGTTTTTCGGCTGAGTAAGCAACCATGTTTAGCAGACCAAAGATTTGTTTTTGAGTCTTGAAAGTCGAATTTAATATCTCTAAATTTATTTTCTGCAAGAGGGTCTATCCCAAGCAAGTGTAAAGTATGGACTTTAGAAAGTTCCTTGGAGATCGCAGTAGATTTATCGCTACTAGTAAGACTTGGATCAATAGCCTCTACATAGGCTTCTATAATGGGGGCTATTTCTTCTATGCCGTAATCTACTTTTAGTTTACTATATATATCTTCATTTAGATTCTCGCCATCAATAGGAACTAGATGGTGAGTGGCTTTGCCGCTGATGCGCTCACTAGATAATTGAAAAGCTTTTTGAGAGCTAGTAATAGCTAAGTCAATTGATATACAAATAGCAATGCCTAGGGAAATGCCAATAATTGCAAGTAAAGATTGTATGTAGTGTTTCCTTAAATATCTAAAACTAGATTTAAGTAAAATCATCTTGGCTCCAGCTCGTGATTATTGACTTTCCAAGTCTGATCAGCAATCGCACAAAGATTTGTATCGTGTGTAGCCATGACTAAGGTTACTTTAGAAAGAGTACAAAGTTCATTAATAATTTGGATAATAATTTGTGCTGTATCTTTATCAAGATTTCCAGTTGGCTCATCTGCAACTATGATTTTGGGTTTGTGAGCAAGCGCTCTTACTATGGCTACTCTTTGTTGCTCTCCACCTGAAAGCCTATCAGGCATTGATTTTAAGCGATCAATTAATCCGACCTTTTCTAATATTGCTAGTGTGTATTCTTGATTCTCTTTATTGAGTTTTTGGTTTAACTCTAAAGGTAGGAAAATATTTTCTTCTACTGTAATAGTAGGTATGAGGTTGAAAAACTGAAAAATAAAACCAATTTTTTCTCTACGGAATTTAGTTTTATCATTCTCTTTAAGGGCGGCAAGATTAATACCGTCAATCCAAATTTCCCCTCTATCAACATCATCAAGGGCACTGATCAGGTTTAGGAATGTAGATTTGCCAGAACCACTAGAACCGAGAATAATATTTTTAGTGCCCTCTTTAATATCTAAGTTTAGATTTTCAAAGATTTTAAGTTCTTTACCGTTCTCGAGGTAGCTTTTATAGATGTTTTTAAGTGAGATCACTTCTTTAAGTGTAACCTTCTAAGAGCCTCTAGACATGGAGTCCAGCGCTGATGTTTATAACTTCCCCTGTGATTGCTTTGGCTTCATGGCTTAATAAATATTTCACTAAACTCGCAATCTCTTCAGGCTCTATCCAGCGATTTTGCAAATTAGCCCCTAAATTATCTTTGATCATGTCTTCATTTTTAAGTTGATCTAAAGCTAAGTCAGTCTTCACCCAGCCTGGTGCAATGGTGTTGACAGTGATATTGAATTTAGCAAGCTCGAGTGCAAGTGATTTAGCCAGCCCAATTAATCCAGCTTTAGAAGCGCTATATGCAGGTGCAAAAGCTTCACCGCTAATGCCACTTATCGAGGAGATAATCACTATGCGCGCCTCAGGGCTTTTTCTTAAATAAGGTAAGGCTAACCTACAGAGGTTGAAAGTGCCAGTTAAATTGGTAGCAATGACTTTATTCCAACTTTCCAAGCTGTAATTCTCAAAGTTTCCAGAATGAAAAATACCTGCGTTGCAAACAATGCCATATAGAGAGTCTTCTGTTTGTAAATTAGCTTCTAAGAACTTAGAAACGGACTCTTCGTTACTAACATCCATCTCCGTAGAAGAGGGACCTAG
Organism: uncultured Gammaproteobacteria bacterium; assembly: GCA_964420165.1. GTDB lineage: Bacteria > Cyanobacteriota > Vampirovibrionia > LMEP-6097 > LMEP-6097 > CAYQSL01. The sequence goes on from CAYQSL010000075.1 coordinate 6,262, forward strand.
AACTTGGTAAGTATCAGTGATTAACTCCAAGATTGCTTTACCAATCCCCCTTGAACCACCACTAATTAAAACTTTCTTCACTTTGTTAATACTAAAACAAAAAGCCCCTCATTTAGAGGGGCTTTTAATAGATTTTGGTAATAGCTATAGAACTAAATTAATTGAAGTTCTGGTTTTGCATCATCAAGAATTGCACCTTCAACTGGGCAAGCAGCTAAGCAAGCGCCACAATCAATACAAGTACCTTGATCGATATAAGGATATTTAAAACCTTTAGCGTTGTTTTTAACTGGTTCTGGCCAGTGAATACAATCAACAGGACATACAGGGATACAATCCGCAGCGCCTTCGCAAATTTCTGAAACAATAGTATATGGCATAAAAAATTCTCCTTTAACCGAAACGATGAGCCATTGCTGGCTAAATTCAATAGTAACAAGATTATTCTAAGTCGAGTCTTCTTGAGAATTATTCTCAACCGCGGGGGTCGCACCTCCACTTTCCACCATAACCTACATAAGACGTCAAAGCTGCTTGATATCTTGGTT
>CAYQSL010000076.1:0-6807 GCA_964420165.1 uncultured Gammaproteobacteria bacterium
CCTCATACTTAGGCAGTTTCAAAGGACCTAAAGTATTTTCTTTATTATAGAAGAAACCATATTTTATAGGTTCATCCATTTCCGAACTTTCCTTATTAGTTATTTCAGTTTCACCTTCTTTAGATAACTTACTAAGAATCGGATAACTACGTTGATAATTATGCACATGACCACAAAGTACTAAATCAACTTTATATTTTTCTACTAAAGGTACTAAATAAGCATTGGTCCAAGCTTGCCACAATTCTTTTTTACCTGACTTCTTCTCCTCATCAATATAAGGTGGATGATGGAAAGCTACTATCGTCCAAAGTGATTTATTCAACTTTAAATCATTCTCAAACCAATTAAGCATTAAGTTAGATTCCTTACTATACTTAGTCCAAACTTTTTCAGTACCTTCAGTGACCTTCAAAGGCTCTTCCCATATAGAATCGAAAGAATCTAAAACTATAAAATGTACTGGACCATAATCAAATGAATAATATGCTTTTTTATCTGGCAAAGAGAAAATATCATAGTAAGTACCTCTTGGCTTAGGATATGATCTTGCAGAAAAGGCAATGAAATCCTTTCTAATACCAGCATCATGATTACCAAAAGTAGTATACAAAGGAGTATTAGGAAGAATTCCTGTATACATTTCAAAAAAACCTTTTTGAAATTCTTCATCAGTTCCAAAAGAATAGGCATTATCACCAAGAGTTAAAATCAAGCCTGGTTTTTTAACTTTATTTTTTTTGAGATAACTGAGGAAAGAATCTCTAACTAAGATTTGATCTTTACGTCTATCTTTACTAAATTCCGGCTCAGACTGTACTCCAGGATCGCCCATAACCCATACGTTAAGGCCATTTTGTTCATTAGCTTCTGGAGCAGTAGTAAAGGAATACTCTGTATCTTTTTCATTACTAAGCTTTTTAAATCCTTTAGTGGTCTCTTCAAAGATCTCATAGAAGTACTTAGTATTTGAATTTAGTTTACTAAGAGTTACTATATGCTCAGCAGTGAAAAGATAATTATCCTGACGTAAATTCACCTGAGTAGATTCAGTTCCATATTGTATAAAAACTTTAGTTGGCACATCAGTTCTAAATCTCACAACTATTGATTCGTTAGTTAACTTTTGTAAATAAGGACCTCTGATAATTTTGGCAGCATGAGCTTGAAGTCCAATTAATATCAAGAAAATCAGAATAAAGCTTTTGTGCATAAGCTTATTATAATCTGGATATTAGGAGTAGTAAGTAAATGCCGTCATTGCGAGGAGTGGCTTGTCCTGCGAAGCCTTGGCGTAGCAGGAAACGACGAAGCAATCCATGTTGCTGAAAACTGTAGTGGTGTGGATTGCTTCGCTACGCTCGCAATGACGCTTAAATCCACTTAAGCAACTTAACTAACTTTTTAAATAGGAATATTACAAACTCATATGGCAAATAAAACAGCACAATAAAAGCTTTAAAAAAAATACCAACTGAATAAGAATCTGCATAGCCCAATGCCGCCCTATTCTTTGCAGTCAAAATATCAATTAAGATACATTGCATTTTATTTAATTTCTTTTTCCAACGATTAACTGCCTCTTGGTTGAAACCAACTTGTCCTCTTTCTCCATAGAGATTATTAACTACTTTCACATCTAGAAGATCTTCAGTAAATTCTTCATCAAGGAAAAGACATAGCTCTTTCAAAGTAGATTCTGGATTCAAAATAAGTGATTCGTACGCAAGAAAATCAATTTTATTTATACAACGTTCATTTTCTTTTAACTCTATAACCTTGCTAGCAACGCTGTTCCAATTAGCAACCACACCAATAAGACTTTTATGCTTGTCTTTTTTAAGCCAAGATGCAACTACCGCCCTAGGATCTCTATAGTTCACTATGATTTTGGCATCTGGATAAAAATCCAAAATATTTTCTATGTAATTGATGTGGTAAGGAGTTTTCTCCAACCAGCGATTTTTATCAAGCAGTTCAAGCGTAATAAAATTTGCCAAGTAATCAAAAGCTTCTAATTTTGTATCAGGAACTGCTTTCAATAAACTTCTGCTGCTTAATTCAAAAAAAACTTTTCCTACTTCTTCAGGAAAATTTCCTGTCTTAATAGCTTTCTCTGCTTGAATACGATTCTTACTAAACATCATTGCCAGAATTGACTTGATGAAAATCTCTTTCGAAACATCTTCTTTAAATCTGATTTGATGAAATTGTGAATCTACAAAGATTGAGGTTTCACATCTAAATATATTAATGTGTGGATATTTTCCTAGAGTATCTCTCAGAAGCTTAGTCCCTGAACGACCCTCACCACATATAAATATTGGAGAATTTGAAAATCTTTGCATTAATTAACCAGATGTGAAAAGACTCTAACTATCTTTTTAAGGAATAAGTTTGCATACTCTTGAATGATTCTAAAAATATCAAAGATGTCTATCTTAAGCTTATCTACATGATAGCCAAGCTTAGTTAGCGTATCATTTTGATGCCAAGTGAGAATAACTTGATCTTGATCACTCAGTTCTTTCTTCCAAGCTCCAATTCTACTTGAATCTAATTCATTACTAGATTTATGCTTCCAATTAGTTTCCCAATCAGTAAACACAGCTTCCTTTAATACAGTTTTTTGTAAAATTGTTTTTTCATATTGCACGCCAACGAAACTACAAATCGACTGCATAGTCTCTTCAGACTTTTTAATTAAGTCTTCAAACCTAACTGTCATAAAGCTTTCAGGAGATTGACTGACATCCAAATCTAAACCTTTCTCGACATATTGTTTCCAGAATCTAGAATTATTAATCAAACCAGAAGGTCTCCAAGGCATCTTAAGAAGAGAGTTAACTACATCTCTACCATCACGCACAATATTAATGAATCTTGCATTTGGATATAGTTCCAAAATCTCTTCTACATTCAATAAATGTTGAGGAGTTTTTTCACAGAATCTCAGTTTATTCTTCTTAGTCAATAAAGCCCTAATTAAAATATCAAAAATCTTCTTTCTATAGAATTTGTCTTTAGGTAAATCATGCTCGCTGAGTTCAGCAGAACCAAATTCTTCGACAAAATATTTGATCAAATCTTGCGAGTCTACTTCTGCATGATTACAAAAGTCTTGAATCCTAGACTCATCAAGCATAAGCCTCATTTGGTTTTCATCAAATTCTCTCCATTCATATTTTTTTTGCTTAGAGATAAAATTAAAGAAATGAGTTTCAGTTGCTGCGGCTATTTCACTGTGAGAATTTAAAAGAGAAGCAAGTATAGTTGTGCCTGAGCGTGGGCAACCCACTATAAATATTGGTTTTAGATCTGAGAAAAATTTTCTATTCATATTCTTTAGTAATATCCTCTCCACTCAACATAGATGCAAGCATTGGAACCTTCATCACAAGTGGATGATAAATCCCATGTCCCCAACAGCCATCTTCACCAAAGGCTTCACCATGGTCAGCAGTAATAATCACAAAAGTATTATTCGGCAATTGTGGTAAAAATTTGCCTAATACCGAATCTAAATGCTCAGCAGCTTTAATTTGAGCCGCATGAAGTTTTTTGCCAAAACCATCTTGCAAGGCAGGTTCTATAAGAGGTGGGAATTTCATATAGTCACGCGCCTGCATTGAATATTCTCCGCGATCCTCACCATAATGCATATAAGGAGTATGTGTTTCTAGAAAATTCATAAAAGCAAAAAATGGTTTATGAATTGCATTTCTCGATAACCTATCGAGAATATAATTACACTGAGCTTCAGCAGACTGAGCTTGTACATATTTAAAATCATTGAAATTTTTCACTAAAATATCCTTAGCAAACCAAGTTGCAGAGCCCGATCCAACCGTATAGTAGCCTTGCTTACGCAAACCATAGATCATATCTTTTTTACTTGATTTAAGAGAGATAGTTCTTTTGCCAAGTTTCTTAGCACCAAGACCTTTACCCCCTTTTTCCATTACTACAAGCTGTTGGATAAAACGATTTAGATAAGGAATCGGTTCATCGGTATTTGGGAAAATACCTGTAAAAAAAGAAATATGTGCCGGCAAAGTATAAGTCGCAGGAGACCAAGCCGGATAAATTTTGCCAAGTTTATCGAGAACTGGAGTACTTGCTTCTACTAAACTGTCATACCTACAAGAATCTAAAGTCACGAAAACTATATTCATTTTCTCGTGATCTTGAGTAACATTACGCTCAATTACTTTTTTTACTTTATTGAAGTTATAAGCATTAACCCAGAACCTAATTTCTTTTTTAAGGTCCTTGAAGTTTTTGATTTTAGATAGATCAGGAAACATGTTAATATAGTATTGAAAATGAAAATTACAAAACCAGTATACATTATCGGTTGTCCAAGAAGCGGAACTACATTACTTTTTACCATTTTAAGAGCCTCTAAAGAGCTTTGGTCGCATTTCACAGAATCACATTATGTTTGGGAAAAATTCCTGGAAGATAAAAGAGATCCCATGTTCTCTATGTATTTAACAGAAAATGATTACCAAGATGGTGATCGTGAATACTTAGAAAAAAAATATAATCGTACCGTCTATCATTCACGTTTGGTTTCAGATTTAAGTCAGAAATTATTCTTCAATAGATTCAAAGATGAGTTAGACCCTGCTTACCAACTCTGGTCTAATTTCATCGAGCTAGGTAAGTCATTCTCAGATAAAGAATATAGATTCTTGGACAAGACACCACCAAACACTTATAGAGTTGGTTACCTAGGCAAAGCTTTCCCCGATGCAAAATTTATCTATCTAACTAGAGACGGAGCAACTAATATCAGCTCTCTAATTGAAGGCTGGAAATCTTCTGGCAGATTCAGTTTCAAATTTAGAGATTTCTACGATTACAATTCAAAAATTAATATCCAAGGCTATGATGGCAAAGTTTGGAAATTTACTAACCCTCCTGGTTGGGAAGAATATTTAAACAAAAGTCTTGAAGAAGTGTGTGCATTTCAATGGCTTTCAGCACATCAATACTCACAAGAAGCCTTTAATAGAATGAGCCCTGATCGTTGCCTGCAAGTTAAATATGAAGACCTTATTGCAGATCCAACCAAAGCAGGTAAGGCAATTTGTGATTTCATCGAAATTGATTATATGGATGAAGTGCAATCACAGTGCGAGAATCTGCCTGTAGTCTCAACTTCTAGTAAACCAGATCCAAATAAATGGTTGAAGAACAAAGAAGCGATTTTAAATATTGCAGATATGATAGAAGATATGCAGAATAAATTAGGATATCCTAGCGTTAAAACTGCAGTAGCTCTCAAATAGTGTAACTGTGGAAGATCAAAGATCTACTCTCCTAAGCATTAACATTTGTACTTATAATCGTGCAAAGGATTTAAAAACTCTTCTTGAAGAACTTTGCAAACAATTTAAAAAAATCTATGAGAAGTCTGAAGATCCGCATTTACTCAAAGAAGCACTTGAAATTCTGGTAATTGATAATAACTCTACTGACAATACTAGTGACTTAGTTCTGGACATCATCTCAAAAAAAGATCTCTACTCTCCTGATATAAAATATATTCTTGAAACCCAGCAAGGTTCATCTTATGCTCGCAATCGCGGTATCAGAGAAGCTCAGGGGCAACTTTTAGCTTTTATTGATGATGATGTTTTATTAGAGAAAAATTGGCTAATGAACTGCCTGATCATCGCCGGTAAAAAACCTTCAGAATATGTAGCAGGTGCAAGAGTAGTTGCTCAGTGGGACCAAGATCTACCTAACTGGTTAAATCTTGAACCACCTTTTGAAATCATTCAGTCATGTTTTCCTGCGCATGATTACGGCGAAAAAGTTCTTCACTATCCTTTTGAACTAAAAAGTTTTTATCAAACAGCAATAATTCAAGAAGATAATCCAGTTTTAGATACTGAATTGCAAGAGAACAAATTTTTCAAAAAACTTGAATCTGTCGAGAATAGATTCAAACGCAAAGTACAAAACCCAATCTCTGCTTGCTTTCTAGCTAGCAAAGATATTTTCGAGAAGCATGGTGGTTTTAGAAACGATCTTGGAATTATTGCTGATCGCCGTGGTGCCTGTGAAGATACTGAATTCTTCTGGAGATTAATTGCTGAAGATGTAAAAGTAATTTATCAACCAGCTATTTGTGTAATTCATCCTATCCCCGCAAAGCGCATGACTAAAGACTTTGTACTCAAGTGGTATGACCTCATTGGTTACACACTTGAATATATGAAAGCTAACAATTTAGTGCATCATGCAACTAATATTTCATCATATGATCCTAAAAAATCTGAGACGAAATTAAAACTGCAGCTTTTATTCTTCTTTACTTGCTACTTAGCTAGTTACTTTACTTTTGATCCCGTGAAGATATTTTGGTTTCGTGCAAATATCTCTAAAGCCCAGGGTGGGATTAGGTTTGCAAGGAACAAGCAAGGCTTGATTTAACTTAATCTAAGTAAAAAACAGTAACCACTTTATTTAAACTATAAGCAAAATCAATTGCATCAAGTAAAGTTTTAGAATCTCTATAAAGGAAACAAATTAAATGCTGGCATTCAGAGACAATTTCTCTGTTGCATAATCTGCTGGCATCAGCAAGTAACATATGCTCGCGCTCTTGATGCTCAAGTATATGCTTAACACCAATTAACTGGTCTTGAACTTCTTTAATCTGTTGCGCAATGGTTTGCGGAAGAATAACTTTAAGCTTCTCTGGGTTGCCTCTTAGAGCACCCTTGATAGTTGCGTAGTTAGTACCACAGTAGCCACCGCTGGTGACGATAGTGTTACCACTAGCAGAAAGAC
>CAYQSL010000077.1:0-6747 GCA_964420165.1 uncultured Gammaproteobacteria bacterium
AGGTAGAGCTTCTGAAGAAATAATTTTCGGAAGAGAGAATATAACTACAGGCGCGTCTAATGATATGGAACGCTGCTCAGCGATTGCAAGAGCGATGATTACTAAGTTTGGCATGAATAATTCTTTAGGAATAGTTACTTATGGTGAAAGACACGGCAGTTCATTCCTTGATCAAGAATATTCTTCAAAAAATTATAGTGAAGAGTTTGCTGCAAAAATAGATAAAGAAGTAAAAGAACTTATCGAAGGTTTATATAAAGAAGTAAAAGATACTATCAATCATCATAAAGAAGAATTGATTGGTGTCTCGCAAGTGCTTCTTCAGAAAGAAACTTTAGATAAAGAAGAAGTGTTTAAGATCCTAGAAGAGATTAGAAACAAAACTTTTGAGGCTGTGCCTTTTGAGGCTTTTGAAGAATTAGCTTCTTCAAGAACTCCAGAAAAAATCAAAGCGCAAATCAAAGAAGACTCTGAGAAACGTAAAACTGAAAGAGAGCGTTTAAGAGCGCTTGAAGCTTTGAAGAAACTCAATACTCCAAGCACTACACCAGCAACTGGTGATGATGATAAGTTTAAATTTGGATAATGTAAAGCCATGAGATCTATCGGTCAGTTCTTTAATAAGTACTTCCCCATAAGGATGTTATTAAAAGGACGTCCTTCTTTAAAAAATGTAAGAAAAGTATATGCGGAACCGGATTCTGCATTAATGAAGAAAATCTCTAGACCAATAGTAAAATAGCGAAATGTTATAAACTTATACTTTGTGAATAAATTAAGCTGTCAAGAAATCAGAAATAAATGGATTGAGTTTTTTACTAAGAAATGTGAGAAAGCTCATACCTTAGTACCGTCAGCTTCGCTAGTACCTGATAATCCAACTTTACTTTTAAATTCTGCTGGTATGGTACAGTTTGTGCCGATTTTTATGGGGACTAAGCCCGCGCCTAATCCACCTCGCGCAATTACTATCCAAAAATGTGCGCGTGTTGGTGGTAAAGATAGCGATCTTGAAAATATAGGTCGCACTCCAAGACACCATAGTTTTTTTGAGATGCTTGGTAATTTTTCTTTTGGTGATTACTTCAAACAAGAAGCAATTACTTGGGCTTGGAGATTCGTTACACAAGAGCTGGGTATGCCGGCTGAGAAGCTTTATTTATCAGTATTTGCTGGTGATGAAACTAATGCTTTCGATAAAGAAGCATTTGACATTTGGATGAAAGTTTTAGAGAAAGATTTTCCAAATGTGGCTGATCGTGAAGCAAGGTTATGGAAACTAACCCGTAAGGATAATTTCTGGGGTCCTCCTGGTAAAAGCGGTCCATGCGGTCCATGCTCTGAGATTTACTATGATCTGGGTGAGCATGTTGCTAATAAAGACGACCGCTACGTTGAGATCTGGAACTTAGTATTCATGGAGTTTGAGAAGGATGAAGAGGGTAACTATAGTCCTCTGGCTCTGAAGAACATTGATACTGGCGCTGGTCTAGAGCGCATCGCGACTATATTGCAGGGAGTTAACAATTCGTTTGAGACTAATGAATTGTTTGCAATTTTAAATCATCTCTCAACTGAGTTGAGTAAGGAAACAGGCAAGTCAATCTCATATGGCAAAGGCAATAAAGAACATGATCTTTATTTGAAAATTATCACCGATCACTTACGCTGTTTAAGCTTCTTGATTGCTGATGGTGTAAGACCAAGCAATGTCGGTAGAGGCTATGTACTGCGTATGATTATTAGAAGAGCTGCCAGATTTGTTTATCTTCTAAGTGGTGAAGCTAATGCTTTCCTTTATAAGCTTATAGATAATGTTGTAGAAGGTTACGCGGCAGCTTACCCAGAGCTGAAACAAAATGCCCAAGTTATTGCTGATGTTTGCAAAAAAGAGGAAGAGCAGTTTACTAAGACTATTGCTAATGGCTTAGCGATATTAGAGGGTGCTTTCAAGGATTCTAATTCTAAAGAGCTTAGTGGTGAATTTGCTTTTGATCTTTATTCTACTTATGGTTTGCCAATAGAACTGACACGCGAAATTGCAGAAGAGAAAGGCTTTAGTGTAGATGAAGATGCTTATGAAACTGCTAAAGCTAAACACTCAGAAGTCTCTAGTACTGGGGCTTTCGATACTTCAGTATTTTCAAGTGCAAGTATTTCTGAATTGCTGAAGACTTATGGTCAGACTAAATTCATTGGTTATGATGACTTAGAAGCTTCAGCTAAAGTTCTTGCTATTTTGGATTTAAGTGGCAATAAGCTTGAATCTATAGAGCTTGCTGAAGATGTTGTTGCTAATGTAGTTCTTGATCAAACTCCTTTCTATGCTGAATCTGGTGGACAAGTATCTGATAAAGGTACTTTAAGTTCAGGTAGTTCTAAGTTAAAAGTAGAGAGTTTGAAAAAGATCGAAGGCATCTTTTTGCATAAAGTTTCTGGTGGTGGATCTCTTAAAGTTGGTGATGAGATTAAGGCAAGTGTTGATTCTGAATCAAGAAGGCTTACACGTTTACATCACACTGCTTGTCATCTACTGCAAGCTGCACTGAGAAAGGTTATTGGAAATCAAGTCCAGCAGATGGGTTCACAGGTTGGTCCAGAATATACTAGGTTCGATTTTAATTTCGAAAGAGCAGTTTCGAAAGATGAACTTAAGCAAGTAGAAGACCTAATGAACTCTTGGATCGCAATGAAACTTCCTGCTACTACTAAGGTAATGGGTTTTGATGATGCTGTAAAAGCTGGCGCGCTGAGTTTCTTTGAAGAGAAATATGATGATGAAGTTAGAGTGCTTTTCGTTGCTAATGATACAGAGATCGCATCTATTGAGCTTTGTGGCGGTACTCATGTAAATAATATTGCTGATATTGAGAAGGTAATTATTGCTTCTGAAAGTTCTGTGGCTTCTGGTATTAGAAGGATTAAGTTACTTGCATCTAAAGTCGCAGATCAGTATCAGAAAGAAAAAGAAGAGCAAGAGAAGCTAAGAGTAGCTCAGGAAGCTGAACAGCAGAAGCTTAAAGAGGCTGAGAAAGCTCGCAAGCAAGAACTTACTAAGCAAGTTTTGGCTAAGGCTGATGACTTGATGACTAAAGCTGAAAAAACTAATGATGTGCAAGTATTAATTGTGAATATCAATGAATATTTTAGTGAAGGTCTTGATGCTGAGATTCTTAAAACCCTAAGTGAGGTTATAGTCGATAAATTTAAAGCTCAAGGCTCTAAAGCTTTTGTGTTTTTTGCAAGTGAACTTGATGCTAAAGCGGTATTTGTTGCGGCAAGTAGCAGTGATTTAAATGCAAGTAATGCCGTGAAACAAGCAGCTCAAATTTGTGGCGGCGGTGGTGGCGGTAGACCTAACTTCGCGCAAGCTGGTGGTAAAGATCCAAGTAAAATTGTGGAAGCTATTAATGCGGTTGAAAGTAGCTTGAAGACAGTGGTTTAAAAGTATTTAACCGAATAAAATATCTTTTAGTGTGAATAGAGTTTTACTTTTGGCAAGAGCTCTTTTGTCTAAAAATTCATCCATCTGTTCTGAAGTTTTTACTCTTTCAACTTTACGAAATAACCAGGCAAAAACTATAAAAAATCCAATATACCAATAAATCTCACTTAGATGATTGTTTATAAAATCTAACATAGTATTCCCTCCTATCAATGTTATACATTATATCCAGTGAGTTTACAAGAAAGCCCAATCCTAGAATTAACAATATTATAGATCCTCCAATTCTAAAAGCTAAAAATTGCACTTCAAATCGAATTTCATATGCAACATATTCAAATAGCATAATATCAGCTTGGCTACAAAAAACAAAACCAGCATATTTATACATTTCAGCTCTGATTTTCTCTCTATGATCTGAAAAAGCTCCCCCCATGATTTATATGAGAATAAATCTTTCTTAAAGCAAAAGAAAGGGGTCGAATGTACTTTTTGGTTTACGATAATACTGTAAAATTCCTGCGAAAATGTTAGCATAGCTTTTTATGTCCACAGGTCCTGTAACAGCTTTTAAAATTTTAGAAGCCACAGTAATTTCAATTAAAGATTTATCTACAGGATCATATGAATCTATTTCAATTGATGAAGATTCTGCTTTGAAGGCAATAAATAATGCAACGGATAGATATTTATACGCGGCTAATAAAACAACTATTAACAGTGATACTCTAGATGTTTTAGATTTACATTTACCTCGAGCTGCTGAAATTATTGAAACTATTGATACTTTTGGTGAAGATGTAAAAGCTAGTGAATTAGTAGATTGGAAAAGAGTAAAGGCTCTAAAGAAATTAAGACAACAAGAAATACATCAAGTTAATATTTTTAATACTTTGGATTTGATTTTCCTTAATTTCAGTAAGCTTGGTGAAAGTTTCGCTGAATCTGAGTTGGCTACTAAAGTTAAAGAGTTAAAGACTGAAGTTAAAGCAATGCTGGAACATTTCAGTACTACTTTTTCAGCTCTTAGAGAAACTGTTTTAAGAATCGCTGGTCGCTGGGATATAAATCTCTAGAATGTAGATCCTTACACCTTCTTCGAAGGTTCATAATGACGAGTTGCTGTTATCAATTCATCCAAAACATTTCTATTCTCAAGTGTACTAATATCGCCACTAGGTTCTTTGCCTTGAGCAATGTCCTTAAGTAACCTGCGCATGATCTTCCCTGAGCGGGTTTTAGGAAGAGCTGAGCAGATTATGATTCTTTCTGGTCTTGCCATGGCACCGATTTCTTTTACTACTTGTTCTTTGAGTTCTGTTTCTAGTTTTGAATAAGGATTTTCAGTGGTTGTGGATTGCTTCGTCGCTTCGCTCCTCGCAATGACGGCAGAACTATTTGCAATGACAACAAAAGCAATAAGTGCCTCACCTTTCAGATCGTGTGGAATTCCAATTACTGCAGCTTCGGTGACATGATCATGTCCAACTAAAGCAGATTCAACTTCAGCAGTACCAATGCGATGCCCAGAGACATTCAAGACATCGTCGACTCTTCCATCTAAAGTAAAATACCCCTCGGCATCTAAATGTGCAGCATCGCCTGCCATGTATTTATTGGGGATAGTAGTCCAGTAAGTTTGAAGATACCTTTCATCGTCATTGTGAATGGTCCTTGCCATTGATGGTACTGGCTTACCTAAATAAAGTAGTTTGTCTTTTGTGATTCCTGCGCTAATGCCAGGCAAGGCTTTGCCGGCTGAACCTGGCTTCATCACATCGATTCCCGGTAGTGTGGTAATCATAATGCCACCAGTTTCTGTTTGCCACCAAGTATCAACTATTGGACAATTCTTCTTGCCAATCATTTCATAGAACCAAAGCCAAGCTGCAGGATTAATTGGTTCACCGACTGAACCTAATAGGCGTAATGAACTTAAATCATGCTTAGTCACATAGTCATCACCGGCTTGCATAAAAGCTCTGATTGCTGTTGGAGCAGTATAAAAAATATTGACTTTGTATTTTTCAATTAGTGACCAAAACCTACTATAGTCAGGAAAGTTTGGCGCGCCTTCATAAATAAAAATAGTTGCACCATTTGCAAGTGGTCCGTAGACCACATAGGTATGTCCTGTGATCCAGCCAATATCTGCGGTACACCAATAGATATCTTGGTCCTTTAAATCGAAGACCCAATTAGTTGAAAGTTTTGCCCAAAGTAAATATCCTGCAGTTGTATGTTTAATACCTTTAGGTTTGCCGGTACTGCCACTGGTGTAAAGCACAAAGCTTGTGTCCTCGGCATTACAAGCAGTAGGAGCCATATCACTTGCAAAATATTTATTTATCTCATCAAAGTTAATAAGTTTACTCTTCAGTTTCTCAATAACTGGTTTCACTAATGAAAGATAGTCTTTGATTGCATCCTTAGATTGCTCATTAACTTTACTAAGGTCATAACTTGCTACTTTGTTTAAGCAAATAACTTTTTCAACTAATGGAACTTCATCTATGGCATTAGCAACAGTCTGTATTAAGGGCACGATAGATCCTCTTCTGAAGAAACCATCAGCCGTGATTACTACTTTAGTTTTTAAATCTATAATACGGTCACGTAAAGCATGTGCAGAGAAGCCTGCAAAGACGACGGTATGTACTGCTCCAAGGCGTGTGCATGCAAGCATTGTGTAAATTGCTTCTGGGCATTGAGGCATATAAATGCAAAGCGCATCACCTTTTTTTATCCCAAGGTCTTGTAGTGATTTTGATACTTTGGAAACTTCTTGATGTAACTCTTGGTAGCTAACCTTTTGGGTGAAGCCTAATTCATCTTCAAAAATAATTGCAGTTTTCTCTGCTTGTCTCTTAAGATGAATATCAATGCAATTAAATGAGATATTTAATTCGGCTTCTGGAAACCATTTAAAAAAAGGTTTTTGTGAATAATCAAAGACAGTTTGAAAATCTTTAGTGAGATTTAAATTTTCTCTAGCAAGCCCTGCCCAAAATTTATTCTCATCATTTTTGAATTTACTGATTAACTCTTCATAATCAGTTGCTTTTAGGTTGGCATTTGCCTGGAATTCTTCGGAAGGATAGAAATAGTCTGTCATAAAAGTTGACTGGTTCCCCGAATCGCTTCGCAATTCGAGGATGACGATCAATTATGATTATAATATAGATGTGTAGGGTTTTGTGCACTTGCTCCGCCTCCATCACCAAAATCCCAATTCCAGGAAGCTAAGGTAGCCGCAGGCGTACTGAAATCGGTAAAATACACAACCTCTTGCGCCAATGTAG
>CAYQSL010000078.1:0-6734 GCA_964420165.1 uncultured Gammaproteobacteria bacterium
AGAAGCACAATATTGATTTTAATGAGTTACTTACTATGCCAAGTTTTGATATAGCTGATCCTTATGTTTTAAGTGGTCTCTTTATCGGTGGTATGATCCCATATCTTTTCAGTTCACTTGCGATGATGTCTGTAGGTAAAGTTGCATCAGATGTAGTTAATGAAGTAAGAAGACAGTTCATTGCGATTCCTGGAATTATGGAATTTAAAGCTAAGCCTGATTATGCAAGATGTGTAGATATCGTAACTAAAGGTGCAATTCAGCAAATGGTTTTACCAGCTTTACTTCCAGTATCTTTGCCGTTAGTAATTGCGATATTAGGCAAATTATTCTTGAACGCTTATATGCCAATGGCATCTGCAAAAATCATGGGTGGAGTTTTAGTGGGTAGTATCGTTACTGGTATATTCCTTGCGATCTCTATGACTTCTGGTGGTGGTGCTTGGGATAATGCTAAAAAGCATATCGAAGATGGTCATCATGGTGGTAAAGGTTCTGAAGCTCACAAAGCATCAATTACTGGAGATACAGTAGGTGATCCTTATAAAGATACTGCTGGTCCAGCTATTAACCCAATGATCAAAATTATCAATATTATTGCGTTATTAATGATCCCTTATTTAATTTAAGCAAGAGCCTATCATAAAGTCCCATCTGCTGCGTTACGCTCACCCCTCGGAGAATCCTCATTGAGGAATACCTTGGAACTATTCTAGATTTCAGAAGATTGAATCTTTTTATTAGTGATAATTCAACTAATCTAAGTTCACTTTTTAAATCATTTAAATCCATAAACTAATTGTACGTATAAAAGTATGAGTAGGAGCTAAACTTTACTTAACGGAATACTCAAATTAATACACTAGTCCTTATAAGCTAATCTATGTTAATATGTATTACGTAGCGTGAATATTCTTACTCCGATAAGCAATATCTTTAATAGGTTTGTGGTCCAACCTATTGGCTACGCCACAGGATTATTAAGTAGTAGTTTAGATACAGTCACAGGTGGCAGGGGTTTAAAGTTTTGGTCTGAACCAAGTATACGTAATATCAAGTCAGTAAAAAATTTCCATGAATTTAGACTCGCCAATGGATTAAAAGTTATTGCAAAGGAATCCCCGGGCGCGCAGATTAATGCTGAGTTAGTTATAAAAGCAGGAGCAGTTGATGATCCCAAAGAAAAAGAAGGTCTTGCACATTTCTTAGAGCATATAGTCGTCAATAATACAAAAGAATTTGGTGACGAGTTAGATGAAGTTGTAGGCTCTGTGGGTGGCAATATCAATGCTTATACAACATTTGATAGAACTGCTTATTGGGTTAATTTACCAAAAGATAAATTAGAACTGGCTTTGAGAATATTAGCTGCTCAGCTCTCAGGTGTTGAGTTTGATACAGAAGAAAGAGCAAAAGTAGTTGAAAAGGAAAAGGGCATAATCTCAAATGAAGTTTTTATGACTTCAAGTAATCAATTCAATCAACTTTATAATAAAATTTTCAAAGTTCTTTATGGAGAAAATTCACCTTTAACTACAAATGTTATTGGAACTGTAAACAATGTGAAAAGCTTATCGCTACAAGCTTTAAAAGAATTTTATCAAAAATACTATATCCCTAATAATGCTGAATTGATTATTAGTGGGGGCTTTAATATTAATGAACTTAAAAAAACTATTGAGCAAAAGTTTGGACCTATTGCAAAAGGTGCAGATATCGCAAAAATTGATCTTAGTAAAACTATAGAGCAAAATCCAATTAGGGAGCATAGCTTTAAAGACGCTACATTAGCGCCTAATTTCTTACAAGTTTATAATGTCAGTAAATTTAATCATAAAGACGCTTTGATTATAAAATTGATTAGTACTGCACTCTGTGATGGTAAAAATTCTCGTTTGTATAAATTATTAGTTGATAAAAAAACAACTGAGCTTGCAAAGTCTGCCAGTGGTGTTTCCTTCTTTCCTTTAGTTGATAAAGATCGTGGACATGTTTTTATCTCAGTAGAGCCTCTTAAAAATAATCAAGATCCAAAACTTTATGCAGAGTTTAAAGCAACTATTGAAAATGAAATAGAAAAAATTAAAGCTCATGGGCTTGAAGAGGCTGAATTTAAAAGAGTTGTAGATCAAGTTGAAGTTACTGAGATTTATAAACAAGACGACCAGCACTCTAGTATTAATGCGCTAGCTAAATATGAAATGAATGGCGAAAGTTGGACTAAATATCTCGAACGTTTAAATGACTTAAGATCCATTACTAATGCTGATATAAAGAATTTTGCAACTAAGTATTTTACTGATGAAAATAAGTTTACTTTTAATGTTTTTTCTAGTGGTAATGATCTTGAGAGAAGTTTTTTAGATGTATTAAAAGAAAATGCTATTGGTAAAAAAGGTAAGGATGCTAAGACTGAAATAGTTAATGCGGAGAAACTTAAGAAGATAGAATCACTCGCCAATGGTGCTAGTACTCTACCTTGTGAGTTGAGTGGTGTTCGGAAAATTCAATATCAAAATGGCACAGAATTATTTCTTAAAAACGATAAAGAAGTCCCTTTGGTTTTTGCAAAAGTTAATTTTGATGGTGGTACTTTGAAATTGGATAAAAAGAAAAAAATCTATATTGCCTTGGCTGCATATATGTTTAACAATCTTGGTAGCTTTAATCCTCAAACCAATACAAGAATTAATAAAAATGCACTTGAAAAATTTAGTGAAGAATTAGGAGTTAGTGTAGATTTTGGCACTGATTTAGATTCTGAATCTTTGAAATTTTCTTTTCCTAAAAAACATATGAATAAAGCTTTGGCTTTAGTCAATGAATGGATCAATAATCCAGCATTTCTATTTGTTGATAATCCAAAACTAAAAGTTGAAATTACAAATGAGTTTGAAAGATTTAAACAAAGCTTTTTAAAGAGGTTAGAACTTATTCAAAAAAATAATGTTGCTAAAGCTGCAGTTGAACTTACTCGAGTTCTATTCCCTGACTCCCATGAATTATCAAGTTTTAGTTTTGAAGAAATGAAAAAATTAGCTTCTGAATTAAATTTAGATGAATTGATTTCTGTTTTTAAATCAACGAATCCTTCTAATATTAAAGCTACTGTTGTTGGTGACATTAGTAAAACTGAAGTTGAAAATAATTTATTACCCGTTTTTAGTAATTGGAGACAAGGTTCTGAGGCTGGTCCCATAAAACTTGATCTGAAAAGAATTGCTCCAGTAACAGCTCTTGCGAAGCCTAGTTTTAAGGTGATAGGGGCAAGTGACAATAGACCAGAATCTACTTTAATGTTGGGTAATAATACAGATATAGTTGTTGATGATAAAGATTTTTATCCGGCTAAGTTAGCCAATATGATTTTAGGAGGATCTACTTTTAGTTCTCGGCTAGGTAAAATTTTACGTGAAGAGAAGGGTTTGGTTTATCATGTGAGTTCTAATTTATCGGCTAATAAATTTGGCTCTGGAGTTTTTTCAATATCCTTAGGCTCCGATCCTAAAAACATCAAAACCTGTTTAGCTACAGTATATGAAGTCATAAATGAAATTTTTAAAAATAGCATTAGTCCAGAAGAATTAAAGCTGGTAAAGAATCGTATGAAACTAGCAACTCCAATGCACCAACTTAACTCAAGGGAAGATACTTGTGATTTAATGGCTGATTTACTCTATCGTAATAAGGACGAAAAGTTTGTAAATAATTTTAATGCCATGATTGATGCAATTTCAGTTGCTGATGTTATGAGGGCTATGAAACGTATGGTTAAGCCTGAAAGCTTTGCGATAGTGGCTACGAAGCCTAAGCAGGCAGCGCAGCTTGATCTGAATACAAGTGATTTGGTTAAGAGTAAATCAGTTGTAGTGGCAGCTTAGTCCTTAACCTTAAGATCCTGCAAATGAGCTATGATTATCTTTATCAAAAGGACACTCAGTCCTCACTTTATATATAAGGCGGTTCTATTATGACTTTAACAAATACTTTTTTAGCAACAGTAGCTTCCTTTGTGCCTCTTGGAGATGGTGCTGAGCTTCCTAAACAACCAATTAAGACAAGAGCTAATCTAGCGGCAGCGGTAAGTAGGCTAGGAGATGAATTTAGTCCTGCAATTGATAGAGATTTAGGTGAACAGTATGCTCAAGCTCCATCTAATATCAACCGTAGCAATGCTGGAGGAGGTGGTTTCCTGCCGCCAATAAATCAAAATGGTCTTCCTGGTCGTAGAGGGATTCAAATACCTTTTGGAATTGGTGCACGAACTTATGGTGTGCCTCGTAGAGTACAAAATCAACAGATGAATGGGAATGCGGGACAACAACCTCAAGCTAATCCAAATCAAACCCAACCACAAGCTCAATCAGCTATTAAAAGTCATCAGGCTACTAAGGATGAATTGCAGCTAAATTTTCAAGAAAGAGTGCTTTCTCAAAAATTTGCAAGTAAATTAAAGTTCAAAGATAAGTCAATTCCAGAGACTATTAAACAAGAAACTGCTGGTATTTTAGCTAAAACTCAAATTGCCTTCAATAAGCTACCTAAAGCTGAACAAACTGAAGCTAAGTATGGAGAACTATTTAATGCTAATTCAAAAGCTGCTGGATACAAAAACGGAGTTTCAGATAAAGCTATTACTGCTTATTATAAATTAAACAAAGAAATTCAAGAAGCAGATGAGCTAGCAAGGAAATCGATTCCAGAACCAGATTTAGATGCAAATACAGATGCCAATTCAGTAGCTACAAAGTTTGGATATAGTCCAGTAACTGGACTTCCTGATGGAAAGACAACTAAATCAAAAGATCTTAAAGCAGATGAACTGGCTTATTTGAAAAAAATAGTTGGGGTTGAGAATATAAGTGATCAAAATCTTCTTGAAGTGAAGAACTTTGCAATCAGATTATCTAAGTTGCAACCTGGTGAACAAAAAAGATACCGAGATGCTTTTGTTCAAACAAGATTTCAGGCTTTAGGCTTTAAAGATCAAGAGCAGTTAAGAAGTGCTTTGGATACTATTGCAAATGATCCAGCTGAGACTATCAAAAAATGACTAACCAGCATTCAAATGCATACTATAAGCAGACTTTGCTAGTTTCTTTTTGAGTAATTCTAAGCCTTTAAATTCAGGATTTTCTTCTATAAGTTTTCTTGCGGTGCTTCTAGCATGAACCAAAACATCTTCTTGATCTATAAGTCCTTGTAATACTGAGTCTGGAATTCCTGCTTGTTTAAGTCCCGCAAGATCTCCTGCACCTCTGAGTTTCAGATCTTCTTGCGCGACAAGAAAGCCATTATTAGTTCTGGTAAGTACTGCTAAACGATTGAGACTTGTTTCAGTTTTCGAAGCTGTAGAAAGCAGGCAGTAAGACTGTTTGTTGCTTCTACCTACTCTACCTCTAAGTTGATGTAATTGCGCAAGTCCAAATCTCTCAGCTGACTCAATAAGCATCACTGTGGCATCAGGAACATCTACACCCACTTCAATTACAGTTGTAGAGATGAGTATATCAAGCTCCTTATCTCTGAATTTTTTCATCACACTTTCTTTCTCTTCGTCTTTAAGTTTGCCATGGACTAAACCTAGTTTGAAATTTTTGAAAAAGCCTTCTTTGAGTTTTTCATATTCTACTGTTGCTGCTTTTGCGGCAAGTGCCTCTGATTCATCGATAAGAGGAAAGACAATGTATGCTTGATTGCCCATAGAGATTTCAGATTTGATCAGTTCATATGCATTAGTTTTACGCTCTACGATTTTAGTGATAATTGGCAATCTACCTAAAGGCATTTCATCAATCTCAGACATATCCAAATCTCCATGCATAGCAAGTGCCATAGTACGTGGGATTGGAGTTGCCGTCATAAAGAGCTTTTCAATATGTGGATTCAGTTTATCAATAGCTTTATCATGCTCAGTAATAACATCTTGATTAAGGCTTAATTGTGCACTTTCAGGATTATGATTAGTCTCAGCTTTCTTCGCGAGCATCTCTCTTTGCTTCACACCGAATCTATGTTGCTCATCGATAACAATTAAACCTAGCTTCTTGAACTCTACAGTGCTTTGTATAAGAGCATGTGTACCTACTACAAGATTAATAGTGCCATCTTTAATACCTTCCAGCGTGGCTCTCCTTTCTTTAGCTTTTAGTTTACCTAGTAGTAGACCAGGTTGCACTGATAGATTCTCACCCATGGTATTAATCCACTCACAGAATTTGCGATAATGCTGCTCGGCAAGAATCTCAGTAGGTACCATGATTGCTCCTTGGTAGCCATCAGCAATAGCCACTAGAAGTGCAAGAAAAGCTACTACGGTTTTACCAGAACCTACATCACCTTGAAGCAGGCGGTGCATTGGCTGGCTGCTTACCATATCAGGAAGAATCTCATTATAGAAAACTCTTTTCTGTGCGTAAGTTAACTCAAAAGGTAAAATCCCTAGAAACTTGTCTGTAAGACCATTCTCAAAACAATTAAATTTTATACCTTGATGTTTTTTGCGGTGTATCTCTCTTAACTGCATGAAGCGTAATTGCATAAGAAAGAATTCATTAAAAAGTAATCTTGTTGCTGCTGCGTTTTTTGTTTCTATAGAACTTGGGAAATGAATTTCTTCAATAGCGTTTGCATAGCCAGTCAAAGCATTATTTTCAAGAATATTCTGAGGAATAAATTCCCGAATATTGTCCTTGTAAATCTTTAGTGCATTGAAAATAATCTTACGTAAATGC
>CAYQSL010000079.1:0-6706 GCA_964420165.1 uncultured Gammaproteobacteria bacterium
TGCCTTTTTGTAAATCTTTATTATGAAAGTCTTTTAGTAATTTGCCTTTTTCATTTAGAACTAAAAGTTTCCACTCTTGGTAGTCCTGGGAAATATCACTAGCCTCTCCTTCAGTTAAACTCACAAAACTTTCTTTACTAAATTCTTGATTCACAAAGCCACTAATCAAGAGTATAAGTAAGCCCACATGAGTGATAAGTATTCTGGGCTTTTTAAGATCTTTTTGGTATTTAAAAGCAAAACCAGCAATCAAGTTGAAAAATAAAACCCACATGACCAACTTTGCTCCTGGGAAAGGCAATGGACCAATGAAGAGAAATAAAGAATCAAAGTATTTTTGCTGAGCTAAATAAAGACCATGTTCGATTTGATATAAAGTGCCACAGAAAATAAGAATGATTAACAGCAAAAGGCAAATGACTGTTAGTTTCAAAGAGCTAAAGAAGCGAATTACAAAGCTATTATTAGGAAAATTCATAGAATGAACTAAAGAAAATTATAGTATTGATGTAGTGTTTTTATGGCAAAACAGCAAATAGATATAACTATTTCTAAAGTATGGAATTTAGTTTGGCCGATTTTGATTGCCAATCTTTCAATTCCTCTAATTGGTGCTACCAATGTAGCAGTTATGGGCAGGATGCCCAGCCCAATTTATATAGGTGCTGTAGCTTTAGGGGTAATAATTTTCCAAAGCATTTACTGGGGCTTTGCCTTCTTACGCAGCGGCACTACTGGCGTAACTTCACAGGCTTATGGAGCTGGCGACTCACGTCATGTCGTAATAGCTTTGATTAGATCATTAATAGTAGCTTTCATTGTGGGCTTTGCTGTTATTGCACTCCAAAGACCTATAGCCTGGATAGCTTTTCTTTTAATCGAAGGTTCTAGTGAAGTTGAAACTTTAGCGCGCGATTATTTCGATGTTAGGATTTGGGGTACCTTTGCCAGTCTCGGTAACTATGCACTTCTTGGCTGGTTCTATGGTATTCAGAAACCCAAACTTGCACTCATACTTCGAGTAGCTATGAACTTACTCAATATTCCTTTAGCCATTTTCCTTGCGCTACATTTGGCTTGGGGAGTGAAAGGTACTGCATTCTCAGCAATTACTTCTAACTATGTAATCCTCATAGCTGGATTACTCTTTGCTATAGCTCATATTAAAAAGCTTCATCACGATGGTGAATTTAAATTTGATGCGGATTTCTTTGAAGAACTAAAACATCCAGAACAACTCTTTAGAATTTTCAAACTTAATAGCGATATTTTCATCAGAACAATTTTTGTCTTCTTAGTTTTCTCTTGGTTTACTGGACTTGGTGCAAAACAAGGAGACTTAGTACTTGCAGCAAATGCAATCCTTATCAACCTTTACTGGTTTATTAGTTATGCCTTAGATAGTTGCTCTAATGCAGCTGAGGCTTTAGTGGGTGCATCAGTTGGTGCGCGTGATGAAAACATGTTTCATAAAGCTATCAAGATTTGCACACGCATGGCAATTGCCTTCTCTATACTTTTCAGTTTAATCTATTTAGCTTTAGGCAAAGTATTTATTAGCTGGCTAAGTGTTGATGCAGGAGTAAGAACGGTTGCCGAGCAGTACTTACCATGGCTTATATTCATGCCATTAATTGCAGTTGCCTGCTTTCAGCTTGACGGGATTTTCCTTGGCAGCACCCAAACACGCACTATGCGTAACATGATGTGCATTGCTTTTGGGATTTTCTGCATTAGCATTCTAATTCTGCCAAAATATCTTGGCAATAACGGTCTATGGCTTTCGCTTTACCTATATTTAATTGCTAGAGCAGTGACTTTATATTTTCCTTTTAAGAATTTACGCAGTAAAATATTTGGATGCACAAATTAACTCAAGGACTATTTCTCAGAGCACTTGCCTTAATTTATTTACTAGCATTTGCTTCGCTATCTTTTCAAACCAAAGGGCTTTATAGCCATAATGGTATTAGTCCTATAGAACTTAGTGTTAGAAATTTTCTAGAGCACTCTTCTAGTGATCCTTATGCAGCCTTTATCAAGATTCCTAGTCTTTTTTGGTTCAAGCAAAGTGACTTAGCAATTAACAGTCTTCCTTATATAGGAATCTTGCTTGCATTAATTTTATTTACTTTACCTTTCGTTACAAGAAGCCACCAGCGCAACTATTTAGAAGCGTTTATTTGTTTTTTACTTTATCTAATCTATCTTTCCTATGTAAACCTAGGAAGTGTTTTCATGAGCTTCCAATGGGACATACTTCTCTTAGAGACTGGTTTTTGGACCATACTCTTCTGCATTTTCAGAAATAATATTTTTGCAAGTAAAGCCTTCATTTGGATATTTAGATTTTTACTTTTCAAACTAATGTTTATGTCGGGCTTAGTCAAGCTTGCAAGTGGTGATCCAACTTGGAAAGATTTAACTGCACTTAGCTATCATTACTACACCCAACCTATACCTAATCCTCTAAGCTTCCTTGCACACCAAATGCCAATCTGGTTTCATCAATTCAATTGTGCACTTATGTTCTTGGTTGAATTATTAGTCCCATTTTTTATTTTCATAAATTCTCGCTTTAGATTAATCGCAGCTTTGCTTTTCACGGCATTACAAGTGATCATCCTTGCCACTGGTAATTATTGCTTTTTTAATTTACTCAGCATCGCTCTTTGCTTTTGGTTAATCGACGACAAATACTTTGAACCCTACTTCCCAAGCAATATACAAGCCGCATTCCGTGACGATGCTATTGAAGATCCTCAAGATCTAATTTCACAAACAATTACAAGTAGGCTGGAGAAATTGAGTATTGCTTCATCCACACTGAAAGAAAGGATTATCAAATATCTAGTTTTAGCATTAAGTGTTTTTTACATCGGCACTTCATCACTATTTATTTTTGCAAACTCTCCAATTAACTTTTCTTTCCAAAACAACTTAAAAGAAATTTCTGGAAAGTTTTTATTAGCTACTCATGCTTACATGCTTAGCAGTCCCTATGGGCTTTTTGCAGTAATGACAACTAAGAGATTTGAAATTATTATTCAAGGCTTGGAAAGTGAGAATGGATCATGGAAAGATTACGAGTTCTTTTATAAGCCTGGCGATACAAGAAGATTACCACCACAAGTTGCTCCCTATCAGCCGCGCCTAGACTGGCAAATGTGGTTTGCCGTTATGAGTAATTACAAGCAAAATCCTTGGTTAATTAATTTAGCTGTTAGGTTACTAGAAGGCAATAAGGAAGCTATAAATCTACTTGAATATAATCCTTTCCCTGAGCAGCCTCCTAAATTTATTCGTGCCATAGTTTATGAATACAAGTTCAACTCACTGGATGGCTTTAATCAAAGTGGTGAAGTGTGGATACGTGAGCCAAAAGGTCTTTATTTACCGCCTTTGGGCTTGAGATAGTTAATATTCAAATAAGCATACAAGCCTCTCAAACAATTATGTAGAATAGATGCTGATGATGAGTAAAGTAAATCCACAAGGATTTTCTACAAATAATATACGAATAGAGGAGGGGAAGGCCACTTATCAAGACTTAACCCTTGAGCTTTATAACAAAATTGCTCAGGAAGGAGAAGCAGATGCCCTGCAAATTTTAGCAACACAATTATCTCACAATCAAGATTCAAATATTAGAAAAGAAGATTATTACGCTGATGATAAAAAAGAAACGATTGTTTTTCAATGGCGAAAAGAATTTCCAAAAGCGGCAAAATATTTTGATGAAATTTCTAATTTACATAGAAGATTAATTTTTACACCCATTAAAAACTGTTTATCAAATAATTCAAGCTTAGACAGAGATGACCTAGAAGAAGTTGCTGAAAAAAATCTTTGGTTTGCGATACCGACTTATGATGCCAATACTGGTAATAAATTTTCCACTTATGCAACAACTTGTATAAGGAATGGTCTGACAAAATTTATAATTTCAAAAGTCAATATTAATGCTCAAGAACTTGCAAAAGCACAATCATTAGATGCAGATATTAAAAGTAAAAATGGTGATGAACTAAACAGACATTCAATCATTGCTGATACCAAACAGTTAACTCCTTTAGAGCAAATTATCCTTAATGAAAGAACTGAATTAGTAGATTTAATAAAGAATATAGCCAAATCAGAACTCCTAAATGAGAATGAAAGATTTGTTTTAAAAAAAAGATTTGAAGCAATTGGATCTACTCCACAAAGTAAATTTCTAATACTTAGATCTAGACTAAATTTACCAGTTAGTCATCAACTAGAACAACCTGAAACTTTAGAACAAGTTAGTGAGAGATTAAATCTCTCCAGAGAAAGAATCAGGCAAATTGAAGAGAAAGCCTTAAAAAAAATTGCAGATTTTATTGAATCTTATGATTACAGAGATTCGATTAAAGAATTCTCTCCTGATGGAAAATCAAAAGAACAAAAGAAAACTCAAAGACCACTTACATTAGCGATAGGTATTGATTTGGCAAAATTGGATCCAGAACAGAGACAAATTCTTAGATTAAAAATTGAAGGTAGAACTTATGCACAGATTGCTAGTACTTTAGATATAAAAATCCCTAGAGTTAATAAACTACTTTCTCAGACATATGAAATTCTAGGTATCAATACCCGCAAACATCCTGATGATGAAAAATATTTAAAAGCTCCTGATTCAACTCTACAGTATTCAGAAGCTTGGAATAATCTAAGTTCATATCAAAGAGCCGTAATGTTCTTACACTTAACGGGATCCTCAAATAAACAAATTGCACAAGCATTAACTTTTACCATTACTAACGTAGCTTCTTTATTATCAGATGCAAGAAAAAAACTTGGTGTAGATGTTTGGAAAGCCCCTGAGCCTTATAATACTCCGCCAGCAAACTGGAATATCACAGAAGCTAAATGGAAAAGCCTTAGTGTTTTAGAACAAATGGTTGCCTGGGAAACTTTAATGCACCCACGGTTGCATGATAAAAGTGTTGCCACTAAATTTAAATTACAAGTTTCATCAGTTCCAACATTACGTCATAGAGCAAGATCAAAACTTGGAATTCAATTGAAAAAAATACCAATAAGAATTAGACCTTCAAATGCAAACTTTGATAAGGCTAAGGATTATGCGATACCACCAAAAGGTTTTGAAGCGCTTTCAAAAATCTGGAACAGACTTACTCCTAGACAACAAGCTGTAATGTTTTTAGATTTAGAAGGGAAAAATCCAGTAGAAATTTCTACAACTCTCGAATTAACAATAGGTTCTGTTCATTCACATAAATCTAATGCAATGATTGTGGTTGCACCAATTTTAACTCCAAAACCAGAAAGTTCTACTCTAACTAAAGAACAATGGCAAAAGCTTAGTTTTGAGCAACAAAAAATAGTAAAAGCTAGACTTGAACACCCAGAATGGACCGCAGGTAGAATAGCAAATGATCTCAAGAAAGGTGCCTCTGTCGTAAGAACAGCACTACATGAAGCATCTAAGAAATTGGGGATTAAATTTGGCAAAAGATCTAAACCACAATATAACAGCCCACCATTAGAATCAATCACTCAACAGCTTTGGCAAAAATTACAACCACGACATTTAGCTGTTGCTTGGGAAAGTCTTAAACATCCAGACTGGGGACCATTAGAACTTATTAGTCATTTAAAAATAGTAAAAAAGACAAAAGACGCAGCAATAAATTTTGTTAAAGAACTTCGCCGTGAAGCTGGAAAAATATTAAATCTGAAAATAGAGAAACAAGCTCCTCAAGAAGTTTTAAATCCACCTGCAAACTATGAAAATCTTCAAGAAGCATGGCAAAGTTTAAGCCGTGCTGAAAAAACTATAATGCATGCGTTTCTCAACTCTAGAGATCCACTTACAGGAGAAGCCAAATCAAATTCTGAACTAGCTCATCAACTTGGTTATAAAGATTCCACTCAAGTAGCAAAATGCATCAGAAGTGGTAAGAAAAAACTTAATCTGTAAAATCTATTAAAGGGCTTTATTTACCGCCTTTGGGCCTTAGATAGTGAGTATCTCAATGAGAATGCTACTATAGATCGAATGACTATTTCTTTACATTATCAAGTCGCACCCAGTGTTATTACAGCTGGCAGAATCGTACCCTATAAAAATCTCATCATTGACGACAATATGGGTGAACCTCGTGAAATATGTAACTTGGGAAATGGAACTGCTGTTAGTAAAGAAGTGTTAGAGAAGGCTACTGATACCATTAAAACACAACTAGAAGTTAAACCTGGAAGACGCCATTTAGATGAAGTTTTAGCTAGTTATATTGGTAATGAGAGGGAACAACAACATAATTTCCAGGATTTATTCCAGGATGTAAAAAAGAATGAAGTCTGCATTGCAAGGAATATGGATGGAACTCCTGGAGAAACTCTTGCGCTTAATACTCACAAACCTTGGATTAGACCGATTTTAAAATTTAGTCCAAACTCAACTACTAAAATACCTTATACGCAACAAGTGGGTATTTTTGATTCAATCATAAAAATCTTAGGTCTTAATCCTCTTAAAGCAATTATCACAGGAACTACTAGAGCTAACAACGTTGGAGACAAACAGCATCCAATGCACGAGCGAGAAATTGAATTACAACCATGGTCTCTTGCTGTTTAGAACTGGATACTCACGCCCACTTCGTGGGCTCAGGATAATGAAAGATGGCGCGCCTCCTGCTTCGACTCGCTTCGC
>CAYQSL010000080.1:0-6668 GCA_964420165.1 uncultured Gammaproteobacteria bacterium
AAATCGATGGTCAAACTGGAGAGATAGTTAGCAACAAAGGCTACCCACTTTATCCAAATATAAATTTAGGAAGCAATATTCAAAAAATTCATATCGCTGATGATGGCACAGTATCTGTAACTAGAGCTGGTGCCTTCAATCAAGTTGATATTGTAGGTAACTTACGTTTAGTACGTTTTGTTAATCCGGCAGGTTTGATCGAACAATCAGATAACCTTTACCAACAAAGTTTAGCTAGTGGCAGACCAATTGAAGGTAGCCCAATGGATAATAACTTCGGTGCTATTAGACAAGAGTACTTAGAAGGTAGTAACGTTAAAGTAGTCGAAGAAATCGTTAACATGATTACTGCTCAAAGAGCATATGAAGCCAGCAGTAACGTAATAAAAGCATCTGATGAAATGTTACAACAAGCAAACAATATTATTTCTTAAGCGCATGCGTAGTGGGCTGCTGATCTTATTGATTTGTTTTATGGCATATGGTGCAGAAGCATTGGCTTTCGATGCTGCTAATCCTTATTGGTTTGCAGTAAAACCAAAATTAGAAAAATATCTCAGTGAGAACTTAGACAAAAATCTCTACGAGTATAAAATTCTTGGACCTGTATCGGAAATGAAACAGTTTCTAGGTAACCATCCTGACTCTGAAATTAAATTTGAGAAGTTAAATCTCAACAGTCCCAATGATCGCAAGAGTGTTGTGGCTTCAGTTTATAACTCCGATGGTAGTCTCAATGACAGCATCATAATTAACCTAGAAGTACAGAAGTATAAAGATGTCATAGTAGTTAAAAACGCTCTGCCTGTAGGCGAAAATATTCTGGAAGGCAATACTTACACCAAGAGAATTCTTTGCTCTTCTATGGATGAAAAGCTCTATTACAATGGCAGTCTAAAACAAAAATCTGCTGCGACGAACATTGCTGCTGATACTCCCTTGAAAGTAAATATGGTTAGACATGAGAAATTAGTCAAAACTGGTGATGTCCTAAAAGTTAGTAGTGGTTCTAAATTTATTGAACTTGGTTTTAATTGCAAAGCCGCTGGTAGCGCTGATCAAGGTGAAACAATTTCACTGATCTGTCCTGATATTGAAAAGAAAAATCTTAAAGGCGTGATTACTAGTCGCGGGACTGCAAGATTGCTTTAATTTACCAGCGTACATAAGAACCTGGATAGTCTTGCGTATTGTATTTAATTCCACCTATTGTAAGTTCTAAATTTCCCTCAGAAAGTTTTTTACTTTCTAAGACACCTTGTACATAATTCATTCCGCCACTTTCAATCACCATATAAGTGCCTACTGGTGGAACACTGTATTGTAAATTATAACTATGATAAGCTCCAGCCTCATCTGAATAAAGAGGGAATTCGCTTTCCATCTCATATATTGGCTTAGTTTTTAAATTAAGATTAGTTTTTTTAGAAGTTTCATTTGGTTTTGGTCCTGACCAATTTTTGGCTAATCTTTCTAATTGCCTTCTCATGAACTCTCTCTGTTTATGAGGACCACCTGGTTCTACTAATAAATCCAAAGCTTTATCAGGTTTACCGTGAGCTTTATCCAAAGCACTTCTATAATCAACTTCAATCCTGTGTCTTCTTGCCTTTCCCCCTGGAGTTCCGCTGTGTACGCTAGATTTTAATAATTTTTCTGTTGATCCCATATGCATTTGCAAGTCCTTTTATTGAGTCAACTATCATAGTATCATTTTGATGAAAGATTTAATTAAACAGCAAGAAGGTCTACTCCACAGTCTTTGAATACTTTATAGACGAAGTGATTTTTAAGATCTGGATCTGGAAGTTTTGTTAGAGCAGATTTTATTCGACGGAAATAACTTGCATCAAATCTAGCATTCAAGAGCCTTTTAGGATTTGACTCTATTGCTTTAGCCAATTTTGAATCTTTCATGATTTTAGAATCATCTAAATGTCTCCAGTAAGGATTTGCACCAATAGCCTCAGCAAATTTTGTATTGGGCTCAGCCAAAACTGCTTTCAATGTAGAATCAGAATTCAGATGTGTCCAATTCGGATTGGAGCCAACTCCAGCTGCAAATTCTGTATTTTGATTAGTTAGAACTTTTACTTGTACTTTATTCTCATTCAGTAGATTCCAATTTATATTTGAGCCTACTCCTCTTGCAAACAGGGAATTTGTATTTTTCGAGACCGTTTGCCATACATTAGAAGAAATTAGATCTTGCCAATTTGGATTGGAAGCTACTCCCAATGCCAGTTCCTTATTTAAGTTATTACTAACTGCATTGGTTACATCTATATGATTAAGATACTGCCAATTCAGATTCGAGCCTACTCCTCTTGCTAAATGTAGATGTGGTTTATTAACAACTGCTCTCAATACATCTTCATCATTAAGATACTGCCAATTTGGATTTGAACTTATTACAGTTTGTAAACTTAATGCATCATGATCCAGTTGATGACTATCAAAAAAAAAGTCTTTCGATTTAAGTAATTGCTCCTCAGTAAGCTTTTCAACTGGAAGGTGTCGCACGACTATAGCTCTCATTTGAGAATAAAGAGGTTTTATAAATGATGTCAATATGCCCTCAGCCTCAGTAAGTGTTCTTTGAGCATCAGGAATATGTCCAGGTATTGGTGTATCAACTCGAGTAGTCTCATCAAAATCATCAGAAACAACTGCTTTAGTAGTTTTAGCAGTTGAGGCCATCACTGATTTTGGCAGCGGGGTTGGTCTTGGAGGAATAGTTAGATCATCAGTCACAGGCAATCATTATATTATCTTTACAGTCCGGACTTATAAAAACAAGCTAAATATCAACAATTCCAAAGTAATAATGTGATTTTTACAGCTTAACTTATGGCGTTATACAATAAGCCCTGATGTTAAAAGCTGGAATCGTAGGACTACCGAATGTTGGGAAATCAACTTTATTTAACGCGCTGTCTAATAACTATATAGCTGAAGCGGCTAATTATCCGTTTTGTACTATTGAACCAAATTCAGCGATAGTCAACGTGCCTGACTCTAGACTTTATGTTTTACAAAAATTTGTGAGCACCAATGTAGTAGTGCCTGCAGCTTTTGAATTTATGGATATCGCAGGGCTAGTAAAGGGAGCTTCTCAAGGAGAAGGTTTGGGAAATAAATTCCTGGCTAATATCCGTGAGACTGATCTTATAGTTCACGTGGTGAGATGTTTTGAAGACGAAAATGTCATCCATGTCAGCGGCAGAATTAATCCTATCGATGATATTGAAGTAATAAACACTGAACTCATTCTGGCTGATCTAGAACAAGTACAAAAATCCAAAGAAAGAATTGGTAAAAAATTACGCGCTGGTGATAAAGAAATGGTAGCCGTGGATAATGTCTTCTCTAAAATATTACCCCTACTTGAAGAAGGCAAAGCTGCTCGCTTAGCTGATCTCAGTGAGGAAGAAGAGTTCCTTATCAAGTCATATGGCTTGCTTACACTTAAAAAAATTATCTATGCAGCAAATATTCCAGAAGCAGATATGGCAACTGGAACTAATAGCTTCGTCGAAGAAGTAAAAAAATATGCTGCCGCAGAAAATGCTGGTGTAGTTATGGTTTCTGCTGCAGCTGAAGCGCAACTAGTCGGCATGAGTGATGAAGAGAAAAAAGAATTCCTAAGTGAGATGGGTGTACAAGAAACTGGACTGAATCAATTGATTCGCAAAGCCTATGAATTATTAGGTTTACGTACTTACTTCACTGCTGGTGAAAAAGAAGTTCATGCTTGGACTATACATGCAGGCGATAAAGCACCTCGCGCAGCAGGTGTGATTCATACAGATTTTGAGAAAGGTTTTATTAAAGCAGAAACCATTGGCTATGAGGATTTTGTGGCTTGTGGCTCACGTACTAAAGCTCGTGAAACGGGCAAAGCTCGTCAAGAAGGCAAAGAGTATGTTGTGCAAGATGGCGATGTGATGGAGTTTAAGTTCAATAACTAGAACTCGACTTTATGCATTTTCTCTACTAAGGTATCTTCTCTTTGCATCTTAGCTCCAGGACAAAGCTGCATTGACATTCTTACTAAAGGTTCATTTAATTCATAGGCAATAGCCTGCCCTTTCAATAAATCTTCTACGATTACATGATGATTCCAATTCTGTGCAATAGTTAAAACCTTT
Source organism: uncultured Gammaproteobacteria bacterium (assembly GCA_964420165.1). Lineage (GTDB taxonomy): Bacteria > Cyanobacteriota > Vampirovibrionia > LMEP-6097 > LMEP-6097 > CAYQSL01. Next base: position 4,152 of record CAYQSL010000080.1, read on the forward strand.
AATACTGCATCTTCAGCAAACCGTGAATCTTTCTTATTCCATATGCTGACATAAATAGCTGGTTCTTGATAAAGTTCTTGATTTGGTTTAATTACTAAAACTTTTACAGCTCTTGCTTCTATGGGTTGAATTTTAGAAAGTTCTAAAAAAACTAGTTTTTCAAAAGAATGTATTTCTCCCTTACCTTGAATGCCTTCTTGCAAACCAATTACCATACGATATTCAGGGATACGATGAAAATTATAATTTATCCCTTCCTCATACATTTTTGCAGTTATATTTCTACCCGTACTTTTTTTAACTTGATTAATCAATTTATTTAAATCACTTTGATTAAATGTTGCTTTTTCTAATTCATCTTGTTTTGCACCAACACCTGTATAAGGACAATTAGCTATGCAGAATTTTTGTTTCATCTCATCGTAATAACCCGAAAAAACTTTGCCACTGAGATTAGAGTATCTCTGAATAATTGGAATTAAATCTTTTAAGGGAAGTCCCTGTAAATGAATGGCAGCGGTTGACATTTTTCTTTGATCAATTACACGTTTAACTGTTCTTTTAGCCAATGCTGCATAGTCAAAAGGATGCATGGGCTGTGGTGCTAGATATGGTTGAATAAAATGCATAATTTATTATGCAGCAGCTTGCATTATATTTGTTTTCTTAGCTAAATCTTGCAAAGTTAAAGTTGTCGTAAAATAATTTTTTGCATCTCTAGTGATTTCAAACTCTCCGCCTAAAGCTGATTCACAAAGCTCTTTTGCTTCAACTAAAGCAACACCATGGCGTTCACTTGTATCTGTTTTAGTTGAAAAACCTCTTTTAAATTGAGTCAAACGAGCAAATTGCTCATCAGTTATTTTGCTTGGATTTGAAACAACAAATTTTATAATATTATCCCTTCTATATTTGCTAACTGAAACTTGTACATTAATTTCCCGAAGAGTTAAATCACGATGGTTATTTAGGTGTTGAATCGCATTTACAATTAGATTATCCAGAATCTGAGTTTTTACTTCTTTAGGATTATTAGTAAAAGTTGTAAAGTCAGCATTTGAATCTCTTTCAACTATCCAATTTAATTTAACTTGATTTTCAGTTGCAATTTGAGTATATTCATTTTTTAATTCTTGCAAATATGCATCAATATCAAATTCATAAAGATCTACTTGATGACTTGGATTACGTAGCAAACTAAAAAGACTATCCATTTGATCAAAGCAATCATGTAAATTTCTAGTCAAAATGGTGATCATTTCATCCTGAAACATTTGTGGAGCTGATTTAAATATATTCACCATATTGAAAGCATTACCAATAGGAGTTCTGGTATTATGCTCGTATCTAAATACCAAACTTGAAAAAGAGGGCATCCTTTTTGGATCAATAATATTATTCAATGGTGTTAGCTGAAACTGGTTTGTATCCTTTTCATTTTGCTTAATTAATTTAAATAGGTCTTCTCTTGTCATTTGATAGGATTTAATATCATCAAAAAATTTTTCTCTCTTTGATATATCCTTCTTAAGTTCATTAATCCTTTCTGGTTGAAGACTTAGTCGAAGATTCTCTTGCAAAGAATTTATTTCTCTATATCTTCTTTTTAAAAATTGCTTATAAACTTGATCATATTTTGGTTTTGTCCAAGATATTTTTGGATCGGCAAACCATTGGTTGACATCTTCTCTTGGATGAATTTTTATAGTTTGTACAATAGGGGGTTCTTTATCAGAAATTCCTTTCTTGTCATCAACTGGCCATGATCTTGAAAGCATTTTCAGATCTGGAGAATTTTTAAATGGAATTATTTGGGGGTTTCCTTCCATACTCCAAATAATATCATAAATATGTATTGTTAAGTTTATTTTTATAATGTTGTGATCTGCCGCTAGCTTAATATCAGGATCTTAGGGTTTAAAATTTAGCTTAATGGCATTATTATTGAATCACAGATGCCCAATGCCTCTAAAACCTTTCAACTACCAGACTTAGGTGAAGTAAAACTCACTAAGTACAAAGGTTCTAGGCATATCAGAATCAGAGTACATGAAAGTTCACAAGTAACAGTAACTCTGCCTTATTACAGTACTTATGATGAAGCTTTGAATTTAGTCGAGCATAAAAAATCTTGGATCTTAGAAAATCTACAGAGAACACAGGTCATTAAATCAATTCCAATAGAAAGTTTCAAAACCAAATTTCGTGAACTGGAATTGATTCCATGTGAAGTTCTTAAAGCTAGCAAAAGAATCAGCCCAACTAAAATCAAAGTTTATTTTCCTGAGACCACTCCTATAAATGATGCTGAATTGCAAACCCTGATCAGAGCTGGAATTGAAGATGCTTTGCGCAAAGAAGCAAAACAATATTTACCTGGTCGTTTAGCCGAGCTAGCAACCAAGCATGGGCTTAAATATAAGCAAGTAAGAATTAAAAATACAAAGACTCGTTGGGGAAGCTGCTCACCAGAGAACAATGTGAATCTTTGTAGTCACTTGATGAAACTTCCAGATG
>CAYQSL010000081.1:0-3706 GCA_964420165.1 uncultured Gammaproteobacteria bacterium
CACTTAACCTAGGCATCTATAGCAAATGGATTGCTTCGCTACGCTCGCAATGACACACAATGTCTTTATTTAGATTCTTACCATCTACTTTTTTGGAAGACATTGTAGTCAAAAGTAAATTCAATATCCACACTTGGACCCGAACCAATTGGCAATGGGTCAAATGGTGCAGCTTTAGTCACTGCATCAAGCGCAGCCATATTTGCATCAGGTAAAGGACAAGATTGAGTCAATTTAAGATTTTGCAAACGACCATCTGTAGTAACTGAGAAAGTAACTACAATACGATTAGATTCAGAACCACGAGGTGGCTTCCACATACGTTTGATTTTTCTTTGTAGAAGAGACATATAAGGACCGAAATTTACATCGGCTTGAGCTGCTACACCTGGAGCTCTATCAGGATAGTTATTAGGACCAGGGTTACCATCAGCACCCATCGCACCACCGGCTCCGGTACCACCAAAGGAGTCTGGCGCTCTAGGAATACTTGTAAGTCTTGCAACCACATCTGAAGTACCTTCTCCACCTGCCGTAGCAGCAGTTCCAGATTTCGGACTTGGAGAAGCACTGCCTGTTGTAGAACCGCTTGGAGAATAATCCATTAAGCGCGGCAGAGAACTAGTTTGCTGGCTAGGTTTCATTGCTGTAAGACCTTCTTTAGCAATTTTAGGTTGCGGTGTGAAAATTTTGGGTAAAGGCAAAGGCGGCAATGACGAAGATTGTTTCGGCTGAGAAGCTTGCTTAGGCGCTGCAGCAGGAGCAGCAGCTTTTGGTTGTGCCTGCGGCTTAGCTGGAGCTTGCTGTGCCTTAGGTGGCAATTGTGGTTTACCAGGAGCTTTCTCAGGAGGCTTCACTGCTTTTTTCGGATCATGCTTACCTTGATCAATAGACTTATTAGAAGATTTACGTTTAGTATTTTTCGGTGGATCTTCTTTACTCTTTGGTTGTGGCGGAATAAATTCTATACGCGTAATTTGTATATTAGACTTTGGGTGCCAATTGAAAAAGACTGAACTCAAAATGATAAGCAGAATCAATATATGAATTACATACGAGACCGAAGAAGATTCTTTGAATAGATCTTTAGAACCATCACGATTAATTTCTTCTTTCCGGAATAGATCAAAGAACGCCCAGCTCAAGAAGAGAGCATTACTTGCAAGAATACTGCTAGTTACAGGATTCGGGAAATGCAGATCTTTAATTAGTTCTCGAGAAATTTTTAAATCCAAGAAAGGTATAGATTCAAGTGCCTTGGAAATCTTGTTTGCTAAATCATCTGAAAGATTTCCGACAGTCAATATAAAAATAAAAAGTACTAGACTTACACCAAAAGCAATGAAGTATAAGAACTCTTTGTTTAAACTTCTTTTTGGTCTTTCAATTTCGACAAGATCTTCTATAAATTCCCCAGTAATGGAATCTATATTTTTTTGCGGATCAAGTAGTTTTGGATAACGATTCAATCTATTTACTATTATATTACAAGTTATTTGACGAGATTCCTTATCTCGTCATTCTTACCGTCATCCTCAACCCGAAGGGTTGGGGACCCAGTCAAGGTGTGCTCAGAGGGATTGCTTCGTCACTTCGTTCCTCGCAATGACATGGATCCCCGAATCGCTACGCGATCCGAGGATGACGACATTAAAGGACTTTAGCTTCTTCGCGTAGAGCCTTCAATAACTTCTCAGCAGCTTCCTTAGGCGTACCATCGAAAAGTTTTACTGAACCTCTTGGTTCTGGCAAGAATGCTTCAACAATTTCTATACCAATATTATCGCTGCCTTGAGTTGCAACTTCATCAATAGCTTTTTTCTTCGCTTTCATAATTCCCATTATGGATGCGTAACGCGGCTCATCAACACCTTTGTCACAAGTAATCAATACTGGAAGTGATACTTTAAAATTCTGTTGCTCACCTGAAACTTCACGTGAAGCTAGTAATTCATCTCCAGACCATTCAAGTTTATTTGCACAATGAATATATGCGAGATCTAGATGGGCAGCGACTCCTGCTTCAAGCCAGCTTGATTCTGAATCAATAGTTTTCTTGCCACCAAGAATCAAATCGACTCCAAGTTCCTTTATTTTCGTTGCCATTAATTCAGTGTTGATTAAATCAGCTTTCAAAAGAACTGCTCTATCAGCTCCCATTGCAAGTCCCTGGCGAAGCGCTTCAGAACTGCGTTCTGGACCCATAGTAATTAAAATTATTTCGTCAACTTTTGGATTTGCTTCTTTTAGTTTGAGCGCCTTCTCAATAGCAAATTCAGCGTAAGGATTTAGAATCCAAGTGATTCCTGTATCGTCGATGGATTTACCATCTTTAGAAATAACAACTCTAGTTGTTGTATCTGGTGTTTGACTAACTAATACTGCAATCTTCATATTGAAAACTATTCCCTTTCAGATCTCAGTAGTTTCGCCTATATCTATTCTTAACCCAAGATTATGAAAGAAAATTTATCTTCCCTTATAGGTAATTACTCTTAATTTTAGAAACGATAATTGGCAGTCCCACAAAGAACAAAAAATTGGCAACTATTATTAAAAATGTCACCAGTAATCCAATCAATAAGTAGTTTTGATCAGTCATCGCTTTATTCTAAGCTACTAAATTTCTTTTGTAAATTCAAGAGAAGAATTAAAGAGTCTTAAATATTTACCCTTAATACCTAAACTAACTAGACTATCCCTCAAAAAAAGGCCATCCATCTCTCGTATTGAGCTCTGTCCTATCTACGGCATATCGATTATATGTACAGAAAAAGCCAACTACTTGCTCTATTATTTTTAGCGTTTGCCCCCACACTAAACGCCGAAGCAAGAGTCAGAACAGTAATCCCCAGCGTAGCCATTGAGAATGCTGAATTAGTCTTTAGAGGTAGAAATATGGATACGCCTGAAAATCCATTAACCGTAAATGTTTTGGTGAAAAATCCTACAACAAGTGAAGTTAGGGTTGTTAATTTACCCGTGACATTAACACCAAGAAAAAGAAAAGCTACGGTGAGAATTCCTTTAGTTGGAACTGATGCAAAAGTTCAATTACAAATTAGTGGTGGAGATATTCCTGCTACCACTCCAAATTCAAACTTACTATTAATCATTGATAATCCAAATTTAAATTCTTTAGATCTTTTTGATGCTGATGGCAATCCTTTACCTAGTGTGCCAAGTGGTTTTGGAACAGACGGAGCCGTAGGCCCGCAAGGTCCTCAAGGTGAAAAAGGTGATACTGGTGCAGCCGGTGCTGCAGGTCCATCAGGTCCAAGTGGTCCAGCTGGAGCAACTGGTGCAACTGGTCCTCAAGGTCCTCAGGGTATCCAAGGTCCAGTAGGTCCTGCAGCTACAAGCATGCCGGGATCAGGAGTGATAGGTGCTGTTGATGAAGCTAAGTCTCTCAACAACTCTACTCAAACTTTAGTTTTAACTGGCAACCCAAGTGCAATAACTTTTACTGCAATAAAAAATGCAAACTTAGATATAAATCTACCTAATGCTAATGGCACTCTTGCAACTTTAGATGATCTCAATACTGCAATTGCTAGCGTAACTGGTGGCAGTGGTACTGTAGGTCCACAAGGTCCTGCTGGCGTTAAAGGTGATAAGGGAGATAAAGGTGATCAAGGTGATGTTGGTCCTCAAGGTCCTCAGGGATTACAAGGTATCCAAGGTCTTGCTGGAGCTAATGGTGCAG
>CAYQSL010000081.1:3806-6635 GCA_964420165.1 uncultured Gammaproteobacteria bacterium
ATCTTGCCGGTGTAACTGGTACTGTAGGTCCTCAAGGTCCAGCTGGTGCTAAAGGCGACAAAGGTGATCAAGGTGATGTTGGCGCGCAAGGTCCTCAAGGACCGGCTGGTGCTACTGGAGCGCAAGGTCTTGCAGGTACTAATGGTGTTGACGGTGCGCAAGGTCCTAAGGGCGACAAAGGTGACACTGGAGCAACTCCAACTTCTATGGCTGGTTCAGCTATAGTTGGTCCGGTTGATAATTCTCTTAAAGCAGAGATGCTCGATAACGCAAATCAAACTCTTAGTCTTGATGGCAATGATAGTGGTATAACTTTCAACGCTGTTAAGCTCGGTGACTTAGTTTTAAATTTACCTTCTAACAATGGTACTCTTGCAACTCTTGATGATCTTGCCGGTGTAACTGGTACTGTAGGTCCTCAAGGTCCAGCTGGTGCTAAAGGCGACAAAGGTGATCAAGGTGATGTTGGCGCGCAAGGTCCTCAAGGACCGGCTGGTGCAACAGGTGCTACCGGTGCAACTGGCGCCCAAGGTGCTGTTGGTCCACAAGGTCCCGCAGGTGTGGCTGGTGCTACTGGAGCGCAAGGTCTTAAAGGTGATAAAGGCGACAAGGGAGATAAAGGTGATACTGGTGAAACGCCAACGTCTATGCCTGGTTCAGCTGTTGTAGGTCCCGTTGACAACTCTCTTAAAGCAGAAATGTTAGACAACAGCCAACAAACTTTAAGCTTAACTGGGGTGAACAGCGCAGTTACTATAACAACGCAACTAGCCGGTAACTTAAATTTATCTCTACCTAGTCATGATGGCACTCTAGCAACACTAGATGATTTAACACCAGTTGCAGTTAGTACTGATCTTGATATTGAAAAAACAGAAACAATTGAAGTTCCGAACACAAATTTTGTAAAAATCTACGACTCAGATCCAGGCAGTATTGAAGTGTTAAAAGTTATGACTGGCGGGAAAAGAGGTCAAAGAGTAATTTTAGAGATTGGGAACGACATGGAAATTGAAGTTGATAACAATGGCAACCCAGATACAATTCAATGGGGTAGAAATGTCAAACCAGGTCGTCATCAAGAAGCTCGTACAGGAGAGATGTATGAATTCATTAACAATGGCAATGCATGGTTCTTAATGGGCAGATACAACATTTAATAGACATTAACCGGTCTTGATTTAGCCTTGTAAACTGCATCATAAGCATTGATTCGTTTATAAGCAGTACCATCTGCATTATCAACAATGTATTTTCTAACTTCTGCAAAAGTCATTTTCTTTTTCATTGATTTAAGCAAAGCAGCAACACCTGTTACATAGCCAGTTGACATAGAAGTTCCTAGCATACGCATGTAGAGAGCCTCTCCATCTTCTTCAAACAAATAATCAAAGGATCTATAGTTATTGTCTGCAGCCATAGTAGAGAGTATATTCATCTCTTTATAAACATATTTATCATTCTCAGATTCACCACCACCTGGTGCATAAATCGTTACATACTTTCCATAATTAGAAAATTTAGATTTTTGATCTAGAACATTTGTAGAACCGACACTAATTACATAGTCAGTGTAAGCCCCTGGATAACTACGTTTGGAGCTGTTTGAATTTCCAGCAGCTGCAATATTAATTAGTCCTTTGCCTGAAGCAATGGCAAGAGCATTTTTTATAGTTTCAGATTCTTGATCCCCGGTCCAAGAATTATTTGCTACATCTGCATATTTAGCAGCATAAAGAATAGCCTTAGCTAAATCAGAATAAGAACTTTGACCTTTGTCATTCATTACTTTAATGATGAGTATTTTAGCTTGAGGAGCAACTCCTACAACACCAATATCATTTTTAGCTGCAGCAATAATACCTGTGACATGAGTTCCATGTCCTTGATCATCAATAGGATTGTAATCATTATTAGCTAAATCTACACCTATTGCTCCTGGAATAATTTCCGAGCTATCAAGCTTCTTGTCACGGTTAGTATCAAGATCATTTAAATTAAGCAAACCATCATTGTTAGTGTCACTGGCATACTCAGGATTGACCCAAATATTGTCCCAAAGATCTGGATGATTATAATCAACACCTGTATCAATCACAGCTACGACGGCTTTTTCACCTTCAGTATAAGTCCAAGCTCTATCTGCTTCAATTTTCTTTAAAGCCCACTGATCATCATAGTCCTGCCCCCAAGAACCCGTAGCATTATAAAAAGTATCTTGGATCGTAGAGGAAATATTTGCTACAAAATCTGGCTCTGCGTATTCAATATCAGGATTAGTATTTAAATCCTCTATAAACTCTTGAGTTGCAAGGCACTGATTATAAGGCTTAGCAGTTTCTAGAAAAAGATTTCTCTTACGATGGGATGCTTGCAAAACATCTTCATTTAGATCTAGTAAGTAAAAATCATGCAATTCTTTGTCTTCAGCAAAAGCTCTTTCTTTAAATACTTTCTTGAATTTAAAAGTTTTAGTTCTATATTTTTTCTCAAAAGAGGCGGCGTTTAACTTGCCATCTTTACCTGGTTTGAATTTGACGATTAGATTTTTAATGCCATCTAGGTCATCACAGGAATGACGTTTTAATTTTGGTTCAGGAGATTTCTTTTGTGGTGCCTTTTTAGCAACAACACCAAGGGCTTGCAGTAGCACTAATGCAAATGCAAAAAATAGTTTGATTCCCCTCTTCCCCCACATGGGGATTAATTAGCAAACGAAAGTTATGGAGAGATTAATACCAAAACAAAAAGACTACTAATTACAGTAGTCTTTTCAATAAGTTTTTTCCTTTTAAGTAGGTTGAAAACCGCATATTTTAGAATAGCTTC
>CAYQSL010000082.1:0-6508 GCA_964420165.1 uncultured Gammaproteobacteria bacterium
GAACAACTTAGTAAAGCTGATGGTCATTTCTTTAAGGGTCAAAAGAGAATTAATCAATGGACTGATAAAGTTAAAAAATGTATTGATACAGCTGCGCTTAATTGGCTTGACGTTATAAAGAATAAATTTACTGAGTCTCCATTGTTAATTAACAACACTGCTATTAATTTAATGAATGATTTTGAAAAATCTTTTGCATCTATTGGATCGTGGTTTAGAGAGGAATATGTAGGTATTTTTGATACTATGGATAGATTTTTATGGGGTTATGAACATGATACTGAAGTTGCGGAGTATGTTGAAGTAACAGCGCAAAACCCGAAGGCAATTTTTACTGAATTAAAGGCTATGTATGAGGCTCGAATTGCAAACCTAAATCTTGCTAAGCAAATGCGTGAAGATTTTCTTCAACCGCTTAAAGAATATTTATTTGGATTGGCAGATAAATACTTCCCTACTAAAGGTGATGCAGAGAGGATTTACAACGGTTATGATGCTGCGAAAGTTTTAAGTGACAAGGGAATTTTTGCTAAATTACCTGATATCTCTTTAAGATAGATTTTTTCTCCACTCTGTAAGAATTTCTAAATCCGCTTCCGTAATTTTGTTAAGCTCTCTTGCAGTACTTATTAGAGTGTCGTAATTGCTAAGAGTATGAAATTCTACATTCTCCTTAGCAAAACTTTCTTTAGCTTTATTGAAGCCATAAGTGAAGATGGCAACCATGCCTAAGATCTCATAGCCGGATTCTCTGAGTGCTTTGACGGCTTCTAAAGAACTGCCACCAGTTGAGATTAAATCCTCAACTACCACTATCTTAGAATTCTCTGGTACTTTACCTTCAATTTGGTTAGCTCTACCATGATCTTTAGAGCTAGCACGAACATAGATCATTGGTAAGTCCATCTCATCTGCAATCAGTGCTGCATGCGGTATCCCAGCAGTTGCTACCCCTGCAATTAAATTAGCTTCTGGGAATTTTTCTTTGATAAGTTCGACAAAAGATTTTTTAATAAGATCTCTTACTTCAGGATATGAAAGCGTGATTCTGTTATCACAATAGATTGGTGATTTAATGCCAGATGCCCAAGTGAACATATCATTAGGCTTTAGGAATAGAGCTTCGATCTCAAGTAGCTTCTGAGCGATTAATTTTGCATTAGTTTGAGTTTGCATCGCTGTTTATTTTATCATTGCTTTACAGCTTTAAACATGCTTGCAGGTAACTCATACCTCTTAATTAATTCTTGGTTAGCCTCTGTGCGTTTAATTAAAACAATAGTCCATTCATCAACAAATACTGGAGCCCAATTAGAATCTTGTAAACGTCTAATTAAGAAGGGTTGAGCATGCTCTGTGGCATCATGTCTCATAAAATAAATAGTCTGTAAATTGAATTGCTGGCTTAAACTATTCCATTTATCTTCTGATTCAAGCATTGGCAGATAAATATCTCTGAAAAAAACTGTTTGATAAGCTTCGGGACGGTTGTCTACAAAAGGTCTATATCTAGGGAAAAGATGAAAAATAAAATAGCCACCAATATCAAAGTTATTAAAGATTGGTGCAGGCACATTGTTAAGAAGAATAAATTTTGCTGAATTGTCCATCTTAGGATCGTATTTATATTTATCAACAGTCCTATGAAAGAAGAATTGATATAAGCATAAGAAAAATACTAATAGAGTGATTGAACTAATTTTGATTAATATATCCCAAGTTTTTTTTGCGTTTATATTTGTTAGGCTTTCAAGATTGATAAATAGAGAACTTGCCAAGAGAGGAATTAAGTAGAAAGCAGTCACTGGCATTAACCTATTGGTTTTAAAAGCTGCAAGAGTAATAGGAATAATTATTATTAAAGCCAACATCCATTCCTGTAGCTTGATCTTCTTGTAGTTGAAAAATGTACTAATGATTGTGATAAGTATTAAAAGTTCAAAGTAAGGATCAATAGGATTATCAGGAAATCTTTTTTGCATAAAAAAAATCGATTGATTTTCAGCAATCATATAGCCATAGCCTTTGAAAATCATTAAGGGCTCTATGACGCCAAATATATGAGCGGGATTAAATAAAGAAGCTGCTATAGTCAGTCCCAATAATTGAGAGAATATTTTGATATTTTCCTTGTCTTTGCTAATGATGAAACTCAGTAGCTGAGCGCAAATGATAAAGATTCCGAAGATAAAGAAGAGATGTAGATTAATCCAGATTAGCTGTAATAGAGGAATGCTAATAAATAAGACTTTCTTAGAGAGTTTTTCTTTTATAAACAATGTGATTAAAAGAAATTCTGTAGCCATGAATAAATAGCTAAATGATTCTGGTCTAACTTCTACTCTTACACAAGTTATAGGAATAAAAAGTATTAATGCCAGAAGTGCAATATTTCTGTTGCTGTATTCTTTAGCCGCGAAAAAGAAAATCAAATTAGCTGCAAGTATACAAAAAATGTTCACTAGCTCTAAACCATCAAAACCTACCATCTCATATAAAGCATGAAACACAACTCCAGAGAGCCAATGATGGTTCATAGCTTCTTGCGCTGGAATGGTATATGAATAGAAATTCGTAAATAAGGGAGTATTTGTCCTTAGATCTAAACCGTTAGTTATGGCATTGACGATCAACTTGCCATTTGTTATATGCCTGCCTAGGTCTGCAGTCACTAACTCTATGCTTTGTACACTTGCAATGAAAATTAGATATGAAATAGGGATTAGAAGCAGATAGTACATATTTTTATTGTAAAGGAATTTTCCTAACAAGTTTAATTATAGAATCATTCAAGAAAGTGAGGATTTTGCGAAGCGGAGCGGAGCACAGTGAGGACAAGATAGCGGAGGAGTAGAATTTATTACTCCGAAGCTATTGTCTGAGCGGGTCTGAACGATTGAATGATTCTATAATTTGAGATATTAGTAATCTGGATTGCCACGTCGCTGCGCTCCTCGCAATGACGGCTAATGCCTATTAGTCAAAGAAACGATACTTGAATATGTAAAAGATTGCTTTTAAGCCATCGCGCCAATTAATTTTCTTGCCTTCACTATAATTGCGTCCATAATATGAAATTCCAACTTCATAGATTTTAATGTTAGGTATCTTGGCTATTTTAGCTGTGATCTCAGGCTCAATGCCAAAGCGGTTTTCCTTTAAATGAAGTTCGTGAATAATCGATGTTTTAAATAACTTGTAACAAGTTTCCATATCAGTTAGATAGATATTATTTACAAGGTTTGAAAGCTCGGTAAGAAATTTATTTGCCATATGATGGAAGAAATTCAATACTCTATGAGGTTTATCGCCATTGAATCTAGATCCGTAGACAACGTCAGCTCCAGCTCTAAGAACTGGCTCTAGGAGAACATTGTAATCTTGAGGATCATATTCTAAATCCGCATCTTGAATAACTAAATAGTCGCCACTTGCGATTTGAAATCCTAATCTTAGAGCTGTACCTTTGCCAGAATTCTTTTTAAGTTTAAGTAATTTGATTTCTAAATCATCATTGACAAGTACATGAACAATATCTACATGCTTAGAATCCACTCTGTAAGTAGCTTTCAAAGCAAGATACTTTTGGATTAATTCGAAACTTTTATCTCTAGAACAATCATCCACCAAGACAATTTCTTTTTTAAAATCATCTGGCAATTTTACTTCCTCGATTTTTTTTAGAATTTCTAAGATAGTATTTTCTTCGTTATAAACGGGTACTATGATGCTTAATTTCATACAGGCACTTGGCATTCCTTTAAGGCTTTATTAAAGGCTTCTTTAGGATCATTAGCTTTGGTTATGGCGCGACCAATAACTAAGTAATCAGCTCCATTAGCTATTGCTTCGCTAGGACTTAAAACTCTTTTTTGATCATCTTGAGCTTGATAACTATCTTGATCTTTGAATCTAACTCCAGGGCATACTGTGATGAAACTGTGTGGCAGAGAGGATTTAATCAACTGAGCTTCTTGTGCAGATGAAACTACACCATCAAGCCCAGCAATAGACGCATTCTTAGCAAGTCTAAGTACCGCAGCGTTAATATCATCAGGAACACCTAATTCATTATTTAGGATGCTTTGATTAACACTAGTTAAATAAGTTACAGCAATGAGCTTTGTCGTAGGATTAGTTTCTTGTACTGCTTCTTTAGCTCTCATCATCATTTCTATACCGCCTAAAGCATGTACATTGATAATTTCAGGTTGATACTGTGTCAAAATTTTGAGAGATTTGTGCACAGTATTAGGAATATCAAGTAATTTTAGATCTAGAAAAATTTTCAAATTAAGTTCTTTAAGGTAATTAATTACTCTTTCACCTTCGGCGTAAAAAAGCTCCATCCCTACTTTTACGAAACTCGGTGAACAAGCGTCTTTGAGATCAAACCCGTCTAGAAAACTTTTCACTTCATCAAAAGATGAAAAATCCAAAGCAATAATTAATTTGTCTTTTATTTCCATGATAATCCTGTGAGTTCATTAATTGATTTAATGCCACTGTCTTTGAGTTTAGCTTCAAGATTAGAAATTATCTCTGGGCAAACAAATGGATCAATAAAATTTGCTGTGCCCACAGCTACAGCACTTGCACCTGCATAGATGAATTCTAAAACATCATCCGCGTTCATAATTCCACCCATGCCAATAATTGGAATTTGAACTACTTTACTAACTTCATAAACCATTCTTACTGCAACAGGTTTAATTGCAGGTCCAGAGAGTCCACCACTACCACGAGCAATAACTGGCTTTTTGGTTTTAAGATCGATACGCATACCAAGTAAGGTATTAATTAAACAAAGACCGTCAGCACCTGCTTGCTCGCAGGCTTTCGCAAGGCTTACTATATCTGAAACATTTGGTGATAATTTAACAAAAACTGGTTTGCTAGAAACTTTTTTAACTTCTTTAGTAAGAGTTGAGAGTAAATTTTCATTTGTACCAAAGTGGACTCCATCTTTTACATTAGGACATGAAACATTTAATTCAATTGCAGATACATTATGTACTGCTGAGATTTTTTCGGCAACTGCGCAATATTCTTCAATACTATGACCAACTATATTTGCAAAAATCTTAGTATTGAATTGTTCAAGAAATTTTAGTTCATTCTCAATTACTTTTTCGACTCCAGGATTCTGTAAACCAATAGAATTGATCATTCCAGAAGCTGTTTCAGCAACTCTTGGTGTCCAATTACCTTCACGTGGTTCTAGGCTGGTTGCTTTTACTGCGATACCGCCAAGAATACTGAGATCATAAAATTTTGCGTACTCTTTACCAAATCCAAAACAACCAGATGCTGGCATAATAGGATTCTTCATTTCTATTCCAGCAAGATTAACTGCTAAAAGTGGTTGTTCAAGATTTATATGAATGGTCATTTAAATGCTTAATAGATACCTAAGTAATCCTTTGACTCCATAACCAGTTGCACCTTTGTAAGCCCAAAGACCATCGTGTTCTATAAAGCCTACACCTGCTATATCAAGATGTAACCAATCTACACCTTCTTTGATAAATTCTCTAAGAAATATTGCTGCACAAAGCGCATCTGGTCGAGTGTTGCAATGAGCGATATCCGCAATAGTAGAATCCAAAAGTTTTTTGTATTCTTCAAACATTGGCATTTGCCAAACTTTTTCGCCTTCTTCGTTAAAAGCTTTAGAGACTTTTTTGAATAAGTCATCACTATTAGTCATTGCTCCAGCTGCCGCTTCACCAAGAGTCGCAACTATAGAACCTGTTAAGGTTGCAAGATCAATTATTTGTGTAGGACTGTCCTTTAATCCTGAAACATAACTTAAAGCATCAGCCAAAACTAATCTTCCTTCAGCATCAGTATCAACTACCTCGACAGTTTTGCCGTTCATGGCTTTTAACACGTCACCAGGTTTGTAGCTACTTGCACCGAAAGCATTCTCTGTAAGAGCCATAACGCCAGTGATCTTTATATCTGGTCTAATTCTAGATTCTAGATTAGCTAGAGCTCTAAATACTGAAAGCACTACAGCAGAACCTGCCATATCTGATTTCATGTCGAGCATAGATTTATTCGGCTTCAAACATAAGCCACCAGTATCGTAAGTAATACCTTTGCCAACTAAAGCAATATGTGGAGTTGGAGATTTTTTACCTTTAGAACTTTTATTTTTTAATTCAGGTTTATATCCTGGTCCGGTATATTCCATTACTACTAAGCGTGGATGAGTGTCTCTACGACCATTTTTCAGGCTTTCTGCACCAACAGCAAGCAGGCAATTCATGCCTAGTTTTTTGGCTTGCTCTGCGTCAATGACACTGTACTTTATATTAGGATTTAATTTACAAGCTTCAAATGCAAATTTCTCCATTTGCCCTGGAGTAATAGAATCAGCGTTACTACTAACAATATCTCTACAAAACTTAACTGCAGAAATAACTTCATCTCTTGGTCCTACCTCAAAGCCTTCAGGTTTCTTAGGTTTAAAGGTTACTTTTTTAACTTGGACTTGTCTTTC
>CAYQSL010000083.1:0-6472 GCA_964420165.1 uncultured Gammaproteobacteria bacterium
ATTTCACCTTTCTCGTGCATGTCCATGACTATGTCACAGCCACCAATTAGCTCTTTATTTACATAGAGCTGAGGGAAGGTTGCCCACTCTGAATATACTTTCATGCCTGATCTTAAATCTGGGTTGCTGAGAATATCATAAGTCGTAAAATCAACATCGTAAAATTTTAGAACTTTAACTACTGCGTCAGAAAAACCGCATTGAGGGAAATTTTTATTACCTTTCATGAAAAGTACTATTTTGTCTTGCGCGACAATATTGTCGATTTTAGTTCTTAGTTCTTGATCTAGTTCACCTAAGTTTGTGTTGTTTCCGAATTGCATAGTTTTTTCTCCTTGTTTATAATTTACGGTAAATGGATTGCTTCGTTCCTCGCAATGACGGCATTTGCCTATTCATTCGTTCCCTTAGCTTGAATAGTCAGTGCATGAATAACTTCGCTTTGAAGTAAATCAGCAAGTGCTCTTTGAATCATTTGTTCTCTTTTGACTCTACTTAAACCATTAAAAGCTTCTGCAACTATTTTAAGTTGCCAGTGATTGCCACCTTTGTAATCGACAGCTTCCACTTCTTTTACGCCAGCAATATTGTCTTTTAAAATTTGTTCTACGTCGTTTGCTTTGAGTAACATGATTATCCTTATCTAAAAATTTTAACAGTTTTGTTGAGCGCTTCGATGAATCTCTCAATATCATCATTATTGTTATAGAAAGCAAGCGACGCCCTGGATGTGGCACTAATACCAAACCTTCTCATTACTGGCTGCGCGCAATGATGTCCAGTTCTAATTGCTATGCCATGCTCATTGAGCATAGTGCCAATATCAAAGGCTTCTATATCACTAAAAACAAAAGAACTAATAGCTGCTTTATCCTTGGCTTGTCCAATGATCTTAAGACCAGGAATTTCTAGAAGTTTCTCTTCAAGAGACTTATGTAAGGCATCTTCTATTTCAGTAATGTAATCCATGCCAATTGCATTAATGTAATCAATTGCATTCCCTAGTCCAATCACTTCAACAATAGGCGGAGTGCCAGCTTCAAATTTAAATGGCAAAGCTCCATAACTAGTTTTCTCGAAGCTTACTTTATCAATCATCTCGCCGCCGCCATGGTAAGGGGGAAGCTCTTCAAGAATTTCTCTTTTGCCATAAAGTACTCCGACACCAGTTGGTCCATAGAGTTTATGTCCTGAGAAAACATAAAAATCACAATCTAAATCTTGCACGTCAACTGCACTGTGATTTACTCCTTGAGCGCCGTCGATTACAGTGATTACGTTGTAAGCGCGAGCAAGTTTGATCATGTCTTTAACGGGATTAATTGTTCCAAGTGAATTACTGATATGAGTTAAAGCTAAGATTTTTATTTTGCCCGAAGAGATCAACTTGAAATAAGCCTCTTGATCAAGCTCACCATTATCCAGTACTGGAATAACTTCAATTCCAGCTCCAATTCTGGCAGCCTGAATTTGCCAAGGGACTATATTTGCGTGATGCTCAAGCCCGGAAACAAGAATTTTGAAATCTTTATCACTGGTACGTAGTTTGCTTTTACGCGTGTCATGTGTGCCATAAGGAGATAAATTTCCTCTTAAAGCTTCACAGAGAGAGAAGGCTATGAGATTAATAGCTTCAGTGGTGCCACGAGTGAAGATTATTTCTTCTGTATCTTTACTGTTAAGGAGTTCCTGTACTAAAGTTCTAGTTCTATCAAATTCTTGGGTAGATTTTACGCTGAGGTCATAGACACCTCTACGCACAGTGCCATTAGACTCAAGCATAAAATCTCTCATCTTGTTAATTACCGAGATTGGTTTTTGTGAAGTTGCTGCGCTATCTAAGTAAACAAGCTTTTTGCCATTGATTTGTGAATCAAGAATTGGAAAATCTTTTCTGATATCAATTTGAGTTTTAGGCATTTGTATCTAAACGTGATTTTTTAAATTTAGAATTTTCGGCAAGGAGGGCAAGTGTGTCTAAACCATCTTCTTTATTACCATCTCTTAAATTAGCGAAGGCAAGGTTGGAAACATAGTTTCGTGCAGACGCCATGTCTATCTTGTCTATTAATTCTTGGCAGAAGCTATAAGTTAGAACTGTCTTGGCATCGACCTCACTCAGCCCACGGCTTTTGAGATAAAAAAGTTCTTCTTGATTCAATCTACCTACTGTAGATCCATGATTACATTTGACATCATCAGTAAGGATGTTTAACTGTGGTCTTGAATCTATGTGAGCATCTTTTGAGAGAAGAAGATTCTTGTTAAGCTGGCTTGCATCGGTTTTCTCGGCATTTCTGCTTACATCAATTAAGCCATTGAATTCAGCCCTAGATTTGCCTTGTAGTAAGCCTTTAAAGAGTTGCTCGCTAGTTGTGTGTGGAGCTTTATGGTTGATAACCACACGATGATGTGATTTGCGATTCTTGTTAAGTACATAAAGTCCATTAGCCTGAGCTTTGGCATTTGAGCCAATGATATCTATTTCAATATCATCACGCGAAGATTTAGCGCCGAAACTAAATGAATTAAATTCAAATTCACTATCTCTTTCGAGTTTGGCTGAGTAAGAATATAGGCGAGTTGCTTCTTGGGATTCGTTTTGGATCTTATCGAGTTTAAGTTTAGAGCCTTGATCTAAAAAGCACTCTATTACAGCATTTGTGAAGTACTTACTGTCCTCAAGTCCAACATAAGTAACTAAAAGATTGGACTGAGAATTTTTACCACTGTAAATTAGAGAACGAATTTGATTAGAGCTATTTTGATTAGAGATATGCAAAATTTGCAAAGGCTTATCGCTGTGATAATTTTCTTTGATGTGCAGGAAGAAACCATTTCTAAGAAGTAAAGTGTTTACTAATTTGAAATATTTATCTTCATCTTTGACTTCGCTTGCAAAATACTTCTCAATTAGAGTTTTTGCTTCATTGTCACGTTTAAGTTCATCGAGATCATTGAAATTGATAATTTTGATTTCTTCATTGCTGAAGTCGAAGTTTGAATATTCTTCAGAATAGGCACCATTAAAGGTAACCAAGAAGTTGTTTACTGTTTCTTTGAAAACATATTTCTCTATTATTTGATTTAATTCTTGTTTGCTTAAAGAGAGTTGGTTTTCTTTTTGGCTTGATTTCTCTATATTGTATTCGACATCAAGAATATCTTTGAAATCATAATAATGCCAATCCTCATCACGATTAGAAGGGAATGCTACTTGTTCAAGACGTTTTAGAGCCTCTTGTTGTTTAGTGCGTATGAATTCAATACTAGATACTGTGTTAGATGCTGATCTAACAACTGTCTCTTGGAATTCAAGTTCTTTTTTAGACAATTGCATAGCCTTCTTTTTCAAGCTCCAAGGCAAGAGATTTATCACCAGTTTTAAGGATCTTGCCATCACTTAGTACGTGGACAAAATCTGGTTCGACATATTCAAGTAAACGTTGGTAGTGAGTAATTAAAAGAACTGCATTCTCTGGACTGCGGTAAGTGTTAATGCCATGAGCAACTATTCTTAGTGCATCAATGTCAAGTCCTGAATCGGTTTCATCAAGGATCGCAAAGCTTGGACTTAGTGCAAGCATTTGTAAAATTTCGTTTTTCTTCTTCTCACCACCAGAAAAACCTTCATTGAGATTTCTGTCTAAGAATGAAGAATCCATTTTTAGTATATTGATTTTCTCTTCGATGAAATCGTCGAAATCTAGCGGGTCCATTTCGGGCTGCTTTAAGTATTTTTGTTTAGAGTTATACGCCATACGCAAGAAATTTAAATTGTTCACACCTGGAATTTCAACTGGATATTGGAACGCTAGAAAAATTCCTTCGTTAGCTCTTTCATCAGGTTCAAGCTCAAGAATATTTTTGCCTTTGAAAATTACCTCACCTGAAGTGATTTCATAATTAGGATGACCTGCAAGTACTTTAGAAAGAGTGCTTTTGCCAGACCCATTAGGTCCCATAATTGCGTGCACTTCACCTACATTAATAGAGAGGTTAAGTCCTTTGAGGATTTCTTGAGAAAGTCCATCGCGCACAATATTGGCTTTAAGATTACGAATTTCGATTAATTTGGTCATAAAAAACTGACGGCTGCTTACTTTAAAATACGCGCCTTATATAATGAATTCTAGGTCCTTAAAGGCTGTTTTGCTGTGAATCTTTAGATATTTATAAAGATAAGGCTTGTGATTTTAGATAAAAGAGCTTATCATAATTCTTAGTAAATTATAAAAGAGCTTTAATATGAATTCATCAATTGAAATTGGCAGAAGAGGTCAGCATCAGTCACAAAATCGTAGGCTTAATCCTACAATTGAAGATTCTCTTGATACTGAAAATCCATTTGGTCTAAAAAATACAGCTATAGATCCAAACCTTTTTGAGTCTCAAAGAGAGACTGGACAATACTTAGCTTTGGTTGGGAAGCTTGATTCTTTGTATGGACCTAATAAAAGTAAATATCTAACTAATGAACAATTAACTGGTGAAGATGCTTGGCAAGCACTTCTGTCTGAGGATTGTTTGAGATCGTGTCCAGCTAGTTATGTACCTACAGAAGATGAAAAACCTTTGGTTAATGGATCCTATCGAATGGTTGACGGCAAGCTTGTATCTTAACCAACACTATTTTCCAGCTTCAGTGCCATTAGTTGATTAGCTTCTGCGGCAAACTCGCCAGGAAGCTCTTTAAATACATCTTTGCAAAAGCCACTAATGATAGTGGAGATGGCATCTTCAACTGAAATGCCACGTTGGTTCAAAAAGAATAATTGATCTTCAGATATTTTAGAAGTAGAAGCTTCGTGCTCGATGTTAGCTGTGTTGTTGCCTACCTCTATATAAGGAGTAGTATTTGCGGCACACTTAGAACCAATCAACATCGAATCACACTGAGTATAGTTACGTGCGTTCTCTGCTCCTGGAGCAATTTTCACTAGCCCACGATAAGTGTTAGTAGACTTCCCTGCTGAAATACCTTTACTGACAATCGTTGAACGTGTGTTCTTGCCAATGTGAATCATCTTGGTTCCAGTATCAGCTTGCTGGGCATTGTTAGTTAGAGCTACTGAATAAAATTCACCAACAGAATTATCACCTTGTAAAATACAGCTTGGATATTTCCAAGTGATTGAGGAGCCTGTTTCTACTTGAGTCCAAGAGATTTTAGAGTTATCACCTTGGCATTTACCGCGCTTAGTAACGAAGTTATAAATTCCACCTTTACCATTCTCATCGCCAGCGTACCAATTCTGAACTGTTGAGTATTTGATTTCAGCATTCTTCATGGTAATAAGTTCAACGACAGCAGCATGTAATTGATTCTCGTCAAAAGCAGGCGCAGTGCAGCCTTCAAGGTATGAGACATAACTGTTCTCGTCGCAAATTATAAGTGTACGCTCGAACTGTCCTGAACCGGCAGTATTAATTCTAAAGTTTGTAGAAAGCTCTAATGGACATTTAGTATTTTTTGGAATGTAAATAAAAGTTCCATCACTAAATACTGCGCTATTAAGTGCTGCATAGTAGTTATCAGAAGTAGGAACTACTGAACCTACATATTTTTTGATTAGATCAGGATGCTCTTGAATCGCTTCTGATATAGAACAGAAAATTATACCGATCTCTGCAAGAGCTTTCTTGTGAGTGTTTGCAACTGAAACACTGTCAAAAATTGCATCTACCGCTATACCTTGTAAAAGTTTTTGCTCTTCTATTGGAATACCGAGCTTCTTATAAGTCTCCAAAATTTCTGGATCTACTTCATCAAGTGAGTCTTTGGATTTTTTCTTTTTTGGAGCTGAATAGTAAATAATGTCTTGAAGGTCTATCTTAGGATAGTTGACACGTGCCCATTCAGGCTCAGTCATTTTATTGAATTGCTTAAGCGCACTCAGTCTAAAATCAAGCATGAACTGAGGTTCATTTTTGATTGCAGAAATTTTGCGTACTGTTTCTTCGCTCAATCCTTTCGAAAAGGTATCAGCCTCAATTTCAGTCTTGAAGCCATATTTATATTCTTGGGATTGGAGTTTTTCTAAATGACCTTCCATCTACTGTTATTTTAGCTTGTTTAGTGGGTGCTTTAGATTTTTTCAACATTTGTATTTGTGGGTTTTAGTGATTAAGTGTCATTGCGAGCGCAGCGAAGCAATCCACCCACCACCAGATTCGCTAGTAAATGGATTGCCATTTCTTAACTCACTAAAGCACTGGAGCCAAATGATCAAAATCGAGCACACGCTCTTTGCTCTACCTTTTACGATCAGCTCTGCTTTACTTGCTGCAAGCTATGTAGGTTTCCAGAATGTACCCTATATAAATTTTCTCTGGATAGTTTTATGTATGCTGGGTGCGCGCTCCGCGGGTATGAGTCTAAATCGCATTATTGATTCTAAAATTGATGCTGCAAATCCAAGAACCGCTTCCCGTGAACTTCCGAGTGGCAAGCTTTCTAAAACTCAAGCTT
>CAYQSL010000084.1:0-6441 GCA_964420165.1 uncultured Gammaproteobacteria bacterium
AATGACTATCAAAACTCTTGATGATAAAAAGGACGATGATAAAGTCACAATCGCAGCATTAATTACTAACTTCACTAAGAAACTTACTAAGACTAATAAGATGATTTGTATCTTGCAACTGGAAGATATGGAAAGAAAAGTCGAAGGAGTGCTTTTTAGTAGGCAGCTTGCTGAGTATGAAAATTTAATTGAAAAAGGTAAGCGTATACTCGTGAAAGGTACTCTGTCAAAGCATTCTGAGGGTGATCAAAGTATCATGGTTGAGAGTATTGAAGATCTTGATATCATGGGCATGATTGAATTTGATGTTGATATCACTCAACTTGGAGATTACTTCCAATTCTTCCATACGTTGAAGACTTTTATTTCACGCACAGAAAATCAAGGCGGCAAGATTATCATTCTCAATATGAAGAATAAAAACTCTTCACGTAAAATTTCATTAGGTTCTAAATATACGATTAATGACTATGAGCACACAATTAAGGGTGTTAAGGCTCTAATTACTAACGCCGCAGTCGCACCTCCACTTTCCACTTTAACCTAGATAACAGGAATAAGGATGAGTGAATTATGTTGGTTATGGTGGAAAGTGGAGGTACGACCCCTTATCCAAAGAAAACAAAATATAAATAAACTAAATACAGAGACCCAATCGCTAAGAGCGTTTTATAACCAACTCTATTAGTGAATTTGATTTTAAGTAAAAGCGCCAATGCTGCAATTATTGAAATAGCTGAGCAAACCAAAACATGTTTATCTACTCCCCATGGCGTTAGTAAAATACCAACTAAGCATGGAACTGTTGATTGGAAAACCATTGCTCCTGTTAAATTACCGATAGCAAGAGTATCTTTGCCTTCACTAGACCACAACCAGCTATTTACTTTCTCTGGTAACTCGGTAGCAATTGGACTAATGATCATACTTAAGACAAGCGGGCTTATAGCAACCAAGCCTGAAACATGCTCTATTGCATGTACAAAGTCCTGAGCAAAGTAAATTATGCCAATAAGACCAATTAAAGTTTGGACTACTACGCTAATAAATCTAGTTTCTTTGAGTCTGAAAACTTTATTGAAATATAGTTCTGGTGTGTCATCTTCTTCATCAGCAATCTCTGCGCTGGATGCTTTGTAGGTTTGAACTAAATAAATCACATATAGAGCAATCATTAAAGCTGCAGTTAATAGTTTTAAAGTGAAGCTTACATTATCAAAACATCTTGTCGGTATTTGTGTTAAATCTCCAAGATTTAAGATAGAAAGCAGTTGAAAGCCAATCTTAGTACCACAGAGGAAATTCAAAAATTGTGCAATGTAGGTTGTGCCAAAGAAAGATGAGCCAACGGCTACTGAAAATATAATCAAGAAAAAAGTTAAATCTCTTTTTACATGATTTAGATTGACTTTGAGTTCTGTGGAATATTTTTTGGCATTCTCAGGGTTTTTCTTTGCAAAGAGTTTTTCACGATACTCTCTATGAACAAATATGCTTAAACCGAGTAAAAACATTGCAAGAGTTGCAAGCATAAAGGGTGCCCCAATAATTGCTCCTATTGCAATTTCATTTTTGGCTAAGATAGAGCCAGTTTGTGAAGCCATGTAGATAGCTACTAGTGGGAGAATTGTCTCAGGTAGCGCTGTGCCTACTGCTGCAAGGATACTACCGGTAAATTCATGGTTAAGGTTAAGCTTATCGCCAAGGTTTTCAATGGCATTAGTGAATATTTGGCAAGAAGCCAAGATTCCTAATAGTAAAAAAATTATTTGAAGCCAATAAAGTAAGTCGTGCATTGTTACTATAATACAATATGGTGGCTGTCATGGGGAATACTCTCCGCGTCATTGCGAGGAGCGTAGCGACGTGGCAATCCACACTACCATGGTCTTCAAGTAATATGGATTGCTTCGACATCTCCGATGTCTCGCAATGACGGCGCTTGATAATACAAAGCAAAATGATCCAAACAGAAACAAACTTATTAACTTCAGCAGAAAATGCTTTAAAAGAAACTTGGCAAAGATTCGAAGATATCAAAAATCACAATCAAGTAAAAGTTCTAAAAGCTTTCCAAAAAGCCGGCATCCAAAATTCGCATTACAGCTGGGTGACTGGTTATGGTTACGATGATCTCGGCAAGGACAAAATCGATGAACTTTTTGCTTGTTACTTTAATACAGAAGCAGCCTTGGTTAGAAACCAATTGGTGTCTGGTACTCATGCGATAACTTGCGCAGTGCTTGGCAATCTAAATGCAGGTGAGCAATTTGTTTGTGTGGGTCAGCCTTATGATACTTTACAGACAGTCTTTAATAAAATATCTAAGAAATATAATTTTGATTATCAAACTATTTATGATGTTAGTCCTGACTCGGTAAATGCTGATGCAGACCTCGATTCAATTATTCGTAGTAAAGTTACGCCTAAAACTAAACTAGTCTTTATCCAAAGATCTCGTGGTTATGAGTGGCGCACTTCTTATAATCTTGAGCAAGTTGGACTTTTAATTCAAGCAGTTAAAAGAATCAGCCCTGAGATTATTTGCTTCGTGGATAATTGCTATGGCGAGTTCACACAAACCCAGGAGCCAACTGATGTTGGCGCTGATATTAGTGCGGGATCACTAATTAAAAATCCTGGAGCTGGAATTGTGGCTTCAGGCGCTTATATAGTAGGTCGTAGAGATTTAGTAGATAATGCTGCTGAAACCCTTACTGCGCCTGGTATTGGTATACATGGTGGTTGTATGTTTGATCAGACTAGATTAATCATGCAAGGTTTTTTCTTAGCACCAATGATAGTTTGTGAAGCACTTAAAGGTATGTCACTTGCGGGCAAACTCTTTTCGGATCAAGGTTTAGAAACTATTCCCGCTTATGATGCAGATCGCAATGATATTATTCAAGCAATAAAATTTAATGACAAAGATAAATTGATTAAATTCTGTAGCTTAGTGCAATCCCTTTGTCCCGTAAATTCTATGTTTACCCCAATTCCTGCTGGCATCTCTGGCTATGATGATGAAATCATCATGGCATCTGGCTCTTTTGTGGAAGGTTCTAGTGTGGAACTCTCTGTTGATGCACCCTTGCGCGAACCATATATTGGCTACTTACAAGGTGGTCTGAGCTACGCACATACTAGGTATGTGATTAATGAGATAGTTGCACAAATGCCGTCATTGCGAGCTTAAGTAACACAAACGCTGTCATTGCGAGCGTAGCGAAGCAATCCACACTACTTGTAGACTTCGGTAATATGGATTGCTTCGTCGTTTCACTCCTCGCAATGACGCGAAGTAAGCTATTAAATTCTACAAATTTCATTATACAAATCCTGCCATTTAGGATTCTTCTCTTCTATTAAAGCTAATTTAGCAGCTCTGGATCCACCTTTAAGTTGCTTCTCACGATTGATTGCAGTATTCATGGTGTCAAAAATCTCATAATGCACTAGTAAATTACATTCGTACTTAGAAGTAAACCCAGGCACTAATTTGTTCTTGTGCTCATAAATTCTCTTGATTAAATTTGAAGTTACGCCAGTATATAAAGTGCCTCTTTCTTTACTAGCCATTATATAAATCGCTGGTTGCTTCATGGATATTAGTTAAGTGGATTGCTTCGCTTCGCTCGCAATGACGGCACATGTACTTAGTCAAGGCTTATTTCTTCTTCTCTAAAACGATAATTTTAGTCTTCACCATTATTGGACCGTAGTATTCAGTAGATTCAAAATTGTTATTAGAATTTCCAACCATGTGAACTTCGCCTTTGATTGCTGAGTTACCAATATTGCCTTTTGTAATAGCTTTAAAAGTCTCTTTCTCTTTTATTAAACCTTCAGTATGAAGTAGATAAGGGATACCAGCTAATGTGCCTTTTGTTTCACGCCATTGAGTTTGATAATTCACCTCTTTATTGAAGAAAGTGCCTTGAACATGATTTGTCATTTTATCACCGTCACTTTGCACTGTAAGCAGCAGGATTGGTACTCCATCTAAAGTTGCATTGACTTTCATGTGGGCTTTTTTAGGTAAACTAAAGCCCATGACATTGCGATATTTAAGTGTGTAATTGTTGATAGTACCCTCTGCAATGACTTCTCTACCAAGTATTCCACTGTTTTTAACAGTAATATTTAGAAAAGTTTTTTGGTATGGTTCGCCGTAATTACCCTCTGCATTCTTTAGATAGTATTTGCGATCCATAGTAAGAGATTTTTTTTCTTTGTAAGCATCTGCTTGAACAATTGCTCTTAAAGGCAATATTGGTAAATAGTTAGCTGAAATTTTATATTCAGTATTAAAAAGTTCATTATTGATTATTTCCTGGCAACAATTTGTTGAGCCTGCAGGACAAAGAGGCACATTGGCCGCTTTAACTCCTAAAAAAACCGTTTGAGCTAAAACAATACTTATTGAAATTTTTTTGATAGACATTTTAAACCCCACTATTTGCATATCTATTAAATTTTATACACAAATTCGCTGCTAGTAATAGAATAAAGTTAAAGATGATGCTTCTAGAAATTCAAAAAGATACAGATATTACCAAGCTTAGTACTCTAAGAGTAAAAGCGAGGGCTGAGCTCTTTATTGCACCTAAAAGTATAGAAGAAGTGATAGAGGTTTTTGTTGAAATTAAAAAACATAACTGGACTTGGAATATTTTAGGCGCAGGTTCAAATACACTTTTAAGTTCAAGGTCTATACCTGGTGTTTTAATATCAACTAATAATTTAGATTTTTTAAATAAGATTTCTGATGATACTTATGAAGCTGGTGCTGGTATGCGTATGCCAAAGTTCTGTGCTTTGATGTCGAGAGAATCTTTAGCAGGTACTGAATTTATGGAAGGTATCCCAGGTTCGGTAGCTGGTGGCATTGTCATGAATGCTGGCGCTCATGGTTCTGAAATTTCTGATATTTTAATTTCAGCTAAACTTTTGAATCTAGAAAACTTACAAGTAGAGGAATGGGATAAAGCTCGTCTGGGATTGCGTTATAGGCATTCAGATATAGATCCACATAAATATATGATTCTTTCTGGTACTTTTAAATTGAAAAAGGATGATAAGGATGCAATTCGCGCGCGCGTGGTAGAAAATAATCATTCTCGTACAACTAAGCAACCAATTAAATCTTGGACTTGTGGCTGTACTTTCCAAAACCCACTTAGCACTTATGGTGCAGGAAAATTAATTGATGATCTTGGACTCAAAGGTTACACACAAGGAGATTTCATGATCTCTAATTTGCATGGTAATTTTTTTGAAAATGTTGGAGACGGTACTTCAATGGATTTTTGTAAACTGATGGCACATGTTCAGGAGAGGGCTTTAAGCGAGAAGAATTTAGTGCTTAAGCCAGAAGTGAAGCCCATGGGCGAGTTTAGTCCTGAAGAACAAGCTGTGTGGGCGTCATTGTAAGTTTCGTCATTCTCAACCCAAAGGGTTGGGAATCGAGAACTACTGAA
Organism: uncultured Gammaproteobacteria bacterium; assembly: GCA_964420165.1. GTDB lineage: Bacteria > Cyanobacteriota > Vampirovibrionia > LMEP-6097 > LMEP-6097 > CAYQSL01. Next base: position 5,481 of record CAYQSL010000084.1, read on the forward strand.
ATCTTTTAGCAAGCTGGATCCCCGAATCACTACGTGATCCGAGGATGACGGCATAGATCTTAAATATAATCATGCAAAGTATCCACTAGCTTCTTGAAAAGCTCTGGGCTGTCTTTGCGACCTTGATAGTAATAAAAAGTTTTAGGACTCAAGATCTCTTTGGGATTTGCTTTAGTATCAAAGTTATTAATAGTAATCTTGTCTACAAAAATTATTCTATAAACATCACCGCGTTTGTAATAATCTTCCTTCCAAGGAAAATCATTTTCATATTCAAGAGCTTGCAATCCAGCAATGTGCTCTTTGAGTTTATCCAATTGTTTTTTTTCTATGGTTTTAAATTCGCTATTGAAAAGTTTAGTTTCATTATTTGGGTTTGCGCTAATAGTTTTTACAATCAGTCCATTTTGGTTATCATCGAAAAGTTGATACTCATAAATTTCATCAGAATCAATATTCCTCTCTTCAACTTTAAGAAGCATTTTGGCGTGATGTACTGCTTGGCTAGCAAGGCAGGTATTTATAAGTAAGAAGCTAAGCAGAAGGGATCTAAACCACATACCCTAAGTATATAACTAGATCTTCAAACCTCTCTTAAGAATCTCGATCTGTGGATAGAAACTCATATCAAAAAGTACTGGAGTAATTGAGACTTTATTGTTTAGTAAAGCCATTCCATCAGTGCCATCTACTTCAAGACCTTCAATAGGTTTGCCAGCTAGCCAAAAATATTTATTACCTCTAGGGTCTTCACGTTCTTCGTAATTCTCTTCGTAAGCGCGGTAGCCTAATCGAGTAACTTCTACGCCTTTATAGTTTGCTTTAGGACCAGCAGGTAGATTGATATTTAAAAATGATCTTTTGGGTATCAAACTCGGTAGATCATTAGTCTCAATGAAATTTTTGATCCACTCTGCTGAGTCTTTAAATTCTTTAGAACGATAACTATATAGTGAGCAAG